>NZ_JHUS01000012.1:0-132173 GCF_000691465.1 Geobacillus sp. CAMR5420 | reverse complement strand
ACTCTCCAAAGAAAGTTGATCAACTTTTCAGCTTCGGCTCGCCGCCGCTCAAGGTCAAATCACCTTCACCTTCGGGATGTGAACATCCCTCCAGGCGAAGAACATTTGCCCTTCGCGATCGCCAGGATGGCGATATTTCGCCGTCGCCCGCAGGACGCGGGCTGCCTTTAGGCGAAATTACGGCGCCTCCGCTTTTCGTTTGCGCTTCGTTTCGTTCAGTTTTCAAGGAACGAGGCTGCTGCCTAGACTTACTCCCTTGCAATCTTGCGTCGAGGAATCCAACTCCTCTGGACTCCCTCAAACGCAAATTTGTTTTCCGCTTCCTAAAGCGGCCCTTACATCATAGCATTTTTATTGTTCGTTGTCAACAGCCTTTTATTCATACCGCTCCGCAACATTTTCCCGGCGCGACAGCGATTTAAAATATATCATCGTTCGACAAGGAAGTCAAGAGCTTTTTTCGGCCGGGTTGCCTCCTTCCTTCAATGATCTTGGCAACTGACATTTGTATAAACACAATGAAATTCCTAATAGCATCCATCCTCTCACCGGCTCCCTTCCATTTTTGGGGATCAGCAGAAGGGGACCGTCAAAATTCTTTTTTTTACAACGTGTAATACCGTTCGAGCATTGTATTTCCTTTTGTCGGCATTTCCACGACGGTTAGCACTTTCCTTTCGACAAGATACTCAAGCATGATAACAAGATCAACCGAGTAAGGCGCAAACTGCGGATGACCGGTCATTTCCTCAATGCTCCAAGCACCATTTTTTTCTTTCAGCGCTTCGCATAAATGAGAGGAACCTGATTCTACGTAAGAATGAATCAAAAATTCACTGGCCAGCAACAAAAGTTCCAGCCGTTTCGGAAGCGGTTCTTCACTTCCAACGAGTTCTTCATACAGTTTATAAATCCTTCCATCCATTCGCTTGACTTGATTCCATACGGTCACTTCCGGGTAAAGTCCGTGCTCGATCACGGTCAATCGCGCCAAATGATGGAGGGCTTGCACCATATGGTTGTATGAGTCGAGCCAATGCTTGGCGGCAAACAGCGCCTTGCCATCCGTATAGCGGCGGATCAGTTTGGCAAACTCGAGTCCCATTTTCAATCGCCGTTCTTTAGGCGGGAATTGCTCAAGGCGCTGGCGCAACTGCTGAACATAGCCGTTTCGGTCAAACACGACCGTTCCGTTGAACACCCAGTCGACCGCCTTTCGATGTGACCCGAGAACAAGCCATTCATTTAACTGCCGTTCACTGACTGCATAAAGCACCGCCTTTTTCTCGTTTAGTGAATACTGTCTGAGAAGCATAGGCTCGCTTTGCGGGTCGACAATGACGAGCAGCACGACATCAAACGTATCCGTTGTTGCTGCATGGCAAGCCGTTTTTTCAATCATTAAAATTCCGTGCGTGTTGCAGCGGTTTGCCCATTCGTGACAGATGGGATGCAGCAATTCTTTCATACCTCGCGTCCGTTGCAGAAAGCCGGCCGCGATATCCGGGCGGACAAATCCCTCAGATATCCCAACATATCGATTGACAGACAACCATACGTTCCTATTTTGAGCCGGCTGTTTTTTCTGCAACGTTTTTTCCTCCCTTCCACCGTCATCAATCATCACATTGCGTTTGTGCAGATGTTCAAACAATGCTGTCAACGCCTGTTTCATTTCAGAAAGACCAGAATGCTTGCATCCATGAAGCTGTCGTTTGTTGCCGTCATTCGTTATTCGACAAAAAAAGAGGAATTCCTTTCTTTAAAACGTCGATTTTGTTGATTTCTTCTTCGCGATGGGACCCCGTTTTATGGTATAGTGGTCTATGTAGGAGGGACTGTGATGAGCATCAAATATTCGAGCAAAATCAACAAAATTCGCACTTTCGCCTTAAGCTTGATTTTTATCGGTGTCATTGTCATGTATCTTGGGCTGTTTTTTCGTACGTCCCCGGTCATCATGACGTTGTTTATGTTGTTTGGGATGTTGTTTCTTGTCGCCAGTGGCATTGTATATTTTTGGATCGGCACACTCTCGACGAGAGCCGTCCAAGTTGTTTGCCCGTCGTGCGGCAAAGTGACAAAAATGCTCGGACGCGTCGATTTATGCATGTTTTGCCGTGAACCGTTGACGTTAGACCGCGAACTGGAAGGAAAAGAGTTTGACGAAAAGTACAACAAAAAAAGAAAAAGCTGATAGCCGCCTTGTGCTATCAGCTTTTTTAATGTGAATGCGCCGGCGCCCCGCTTTTTTGACAGTCAGGGCAGACTCCGTACACTTCCATGCGATGGTGGTCGACCTTAAAACCGGTGACGTGAGCGGCGAGCTGCTCGACTTCATCGAGCGCTGGATAGTGGAAATCGACAATTTTGCCGCACTCTTCACAGATGACGTGATAATGATTGGAAGTGACGAAGTCAAACCGGCTTGACGAATCGCCGTACGTCAGCTCTTTGACAAGCCCGATTTCCTTAAAGACGCGCAAGTTATTGTAGACGGTAGCTACGCTCATGTTTGGGAATTTCCCTTCCAGCGCTTTGTATATTTCATCAGCCGTCGGATGGGACATCGAGCTGATCAAATACTCCAATATCGCATGACGTTGCGGCGTGATGCGTATGCCAGTCTTTTTCAGCATGTCAAGCGCTTCCTTCAGTTGCTCGTTGTCAGACACCGTCATGCACCTCACTCTCTGTTCAAAGGTGAAAAAAATTATCACTTTATAATATTTATAATTAGTCTACAAAGAATGCATGCCATTTGTCAATATAGATGCCATTAATATATGGGTTCGGACGCCATTTTAACAAAAAAAGGAGGCGGAAATTGTTTCCGCCTCTTATGTCATTCATTTGAGGAGGTTACTATGTATCATACGCCAAACGATGTACATTGTCTGGACGCTTACCTAGATGACGCTAGTCGGGCGACTTCCGCAAGCGCCTCATCGACATGCCCCTTCACTTTCACCCCGCGCCATTCTTGGACCAACGTTCCGTCGGGGGCGATAATGAATGTCGAGCGATCAATGCCCATATATTCCTTGCCGAAATTTTTCTTTTTCTTCCATACCCCATACAGCTCGGCCACTTCATGCCGCTCATCAGAAAGAAGCAAAAATGGCAACTCATATTTTTCGATAAACGCCTCATGCCGATTCATCGGGTCGGTGCTCACTCCTAAAATGACGGCGTTCAACTCAGCGAACTGCGCATGGCGATCGCGAAAGTCGCACGCTTCGGCTGTGCACCCCGGGGTCATGTCTTTTGGATAAAAGTAAAGCACCACATACCGGCCGCGAAAATCAGACAGCGAAACCATTTTCCCATTGCTTGCCGGCAAGGTGAAATCTGGAGCTGGCTGGCCAATGGCAATCGTCATGTCGTTCCCCCCGTCTTCTTCGTTTTCTTTTAGCGTAGCGAAGACGAAGGGAAATTGCAACTCATATCAGCGATGATCCCAGTCAAACACGGTGCGCGTCACGATGACAGCGGGCATAATGTAGCCGAGCAGCGCTTCGGCAATGGCGATCCACCGCCCGACGCCGATCGGAGTGACATCACCGTATCCGACCGACAAAAGCGTCATACCGCTTAAATACAAGCTGTCTTCAAGCAGCGACAAACGATCTTTCGATGCGCTATTTGGGGATGGGGTAAACACAGCATGGCCGTTTACTTGCAAAATCATATAAATCATGGCAAAACCGAGCAACATCGTTAAATACCATTGGACGAGAACCCATAAGCTATCGAGTGACAGGCGATGCGTCGCTTGCACGCGCACTGTCCAAAGCGAGGTGATGCTGCCGAGCAGTACGGCGGCAACAATGCCAAGGAAGGCGTAATCCATCACGTTCCCCCCATTTTTGTCCGTCGTTCATATATACGCGGACAACCGGGCGATTATACCGCATGACCCTCCGCACCCTGCTTGAATCGGCAGCACTCCTGTATTCCACCGGATCACCCGACCCATTTGACAAGCCAGCGTCCCGTCAGATGAAGCCAATCGTTGCGCTTTACTGAGCAAAATAGCGCGCCAATACACCTTTTAACGTCGCAGCACTACGGTGGAACCATTTTTTCTCCTCCTCGTCAAGTTCAATTTCAATCACTTCGCGGATGCCATTTCGGTTGATCACAGCAGGCACACCGATGTAGACATCGCGTTCGCCGTATGGGCCGTCCAAGTAAGCGGAAACGGTCAAAATGGCATTTTCATGATGCAAAATGGCGCGCGTCACGCGGGCAAGCCCCATAGCAATCCCGTAGTACGTCGCTCCTTTTTTCTCAATAATTTGGTAGGCGGCATCGCGCACATTGACAAAAATGCGCTCGAGCTCTTTTTGCGCTTCTTCCCCTTTAGACTCGACCAGCTTGCGGATCGGCACGCCGCCGATATCAGCCTGGCTCCAGACCGGGAGTTCAGTGTCGCCATGTTCGCCGATAATATAGGCGTGCACGTTCGTCGGGGCGACGGCGAAATAGTCGCCCAACAAGAAGCGGAACCGCGCCGTGTCCAAAATCGTGCCCGATCCGATTACTCGCTCTTGCGGCAGGCCGCTGAATTTCCACGTCGCGTACGTTAAAATGTCGACCGGATTGGTGGCGACGAGAAACAGTCCTTGAAATCCGGATGCCATGACCGACTCAACGATCGAGCGGAAAATGGCAATGTTTTTGTCCACAAGATCAAGCCGCGTCTCGCCCGGTTTTTGGTTGGCGCCGGCGCAAATGACAACCAAATCGGCATCGCGGCAATCATCGTAATCGCCGTGCCAAATGTCAGCCGGCTTCGGCGCAAATACTTTCCCATGGTTGAAGTCCATCGCATCGCCCTCAGCCTTGTTTTCATTTGCATCGATGAGCACGATCTCATCGGCAATCCCTTGATTCATTAAGGCAAACGCATAACTGGCGCCGACAAACCCGGTGCCGACGACCGCTACCCGATTTCCTCTCCCGTTTTTCATCACTATTCACCTCTTCTTCCTTTTTGTGAATATATTCACATTTTATTTTACGCCACAACATGCTAACGATACAGACAAGGTTGTGTCGATTGCTTGACCATTGTTTGTCATTTTGATGGCAAATGAACAAAAACGGGCGGGGCGCCTAGCTCCCCGTCCCGCGATATCGTCTCACCCCGGCGTTCCAAAGCATGACCGAGACGGCGAAACAGACGGCACCGACCACCGGAGTGAAAAAGACATAGCCATACCATTCCTCTTTGTCAAGAAAATAGGAGGCTGGATAAACGCCGACAAAGGCAAACGGCAGCACCCACGTTAAAATATAGCGGATGACGCGATGATAAATATCGATCGGGTAGCGGCCATAGCTGCTGATGTTGTACATCATCGGCATGATGGATGTGCGGGCGTCGGCAAAAAAACTGATCGTCGCCAGTGAAATGAAAATGCCGGCATAAATCAACACACCGCCAATCACAAGCAAAATAAACACGAAGACATCATACCAATGAAACGAAAGAGACAAGCGGCTGCCGGCATACAGCATAATGATCAGCCCGGGCACAGCGCCAAGCAGCGATTCAAGCTCCATCCGCTCCAAAACAATTTGAAACAGGCTGTTTAGCGGGCGCGTCAACACACGATCCATTTCCCCCTGCACAATATATCGTTCATTAAAATCCCAAAGGTTAAAAAAGGCGCCAAATACGGCATATGGAACAAGAAAAAAACCGTAAATAAACAAAATCTCATCGCGCGACCAGCCGTGAAGCAGCGTCGTATGGCCGAACACAACCAGCAAAAATACCAAGTTGACCGCCTGAGCCATAAAGTCAGACAGCCACTCCACGAACAAATCGGCTCGATATTGCAGCTTTGTCTTCATATATTGCGCCATGTATTGAAAAAAAACCGATACGTAAAACAACGTTTACCCCCCTTGCACAACGAGACGCTTTTTCGCCGCTCTCCATAACCATCCAATCGGAAAAAGCAATACGATGCACCACGTTGCCTGCAGAAGCAGGCCATCACGGACAGCAGCACCTTTAAAACTTTCTGTCATGATCATGCTTGGGATGTAGCTGATGGCTTGAAACGGGAAATACATCATCGCCCGTTGCGCCCAATCAGGATAAAAGGAAAGCGGCAAAATGAGCCCAGAAAACAAGTCGATGATAAACCGCTTCGCCCTAAGCAACCCTTCATTTCGGAACGTAAAGAACGTCACAACCCCCGCAAGCAAGTTCAGCTCCGAAAAAATGATAAAGCTGAATAGAAGCGACAAGCCGAAAGACAGCCACGTTTTGGCGTGTCCCGGAAACTGAAGCGGCAAAAAAAGCGATACGACCAAAAGCCCAGGCAGCGATAAAAAGAAAAGGCGAAACAGCCCTTCGCCAAGCCCTTGCACAGCTTTCATCCCTAAATAGCTGTACGGGCGGATCAGTTCAATCGCTACTTTTCCATCGCGGATTTCCATGGCGATTTCACGGTCAAGGTTGTTAAAATAAAACGCCCGCGCCAGCCAGGAAATGGCGACATACGTCGTCATTTGCCCAAGCGACATCCCTTGCATCGATGATTTGCCGCCATAAATAGCCGACCAAAGGAAGTAATACGCTGCGATGTTAATGGCGTAAATCAAAATGCCAGTGTAATAGTTTGTCCGGTAGGCGAGCATCATTAAAAAGCGGATGCGGACCATTTCGACATACTTACCCATGAACCGCACCTTCCTCATAAATATTGCGGATGATCTCCTCCGTCGGCACTTCGTGAATATGGATGTCATTTAACGCACAACGGGCAGCGACGCGACTGACAACTTCCGGCACGCCTCCTGATGGAACGTGCGAGACCCAAACGTTTGGCTGTTCACCTTTTTTCCAAACAACATCCAACCCTTCAGTCAACTGCTGCAAAAAAGCGGCCGTCACCGCTTCGGCGAACGTAAAGGCGACCCGTTTTCCTTGCCCCCATCTTTCTTTCAGGCGCTCAAGCGACCCATCGTAAATGATTTTCCCTTCATCGAGCATAATGACCCGCTCGCAAAGCGCTTCAATGTCTGACATGTCGTGCGTCGTCAGCAGGATCGTCGTGCCATACCGTTCATTCAACTGCTTTAAAAACTGACGGATGTTGAGTTTGACAAGCACATCAAGGCCGATCGTCGGTTCATCCAAAAACAACAGCGGCGGGTTGTGAATGAGCGCGGCGGCAAGCTCACAGCGCATCCGCTGGCCAAGCGACAGCTTGCGCACCGGCTTATCAAGCAGCGGGCCGATCTCAAGCATGTCAATCACCTCGGCCATATGGCGGCGATATTGCTCGTCCGAGACGCGGTACACTTTTTTCAACAGCCGGAACGACTCTTGAACAGCGATGTCCCACCATAATTGCGAACGCTGGCCGAACACGACGCCGATCGTGCGCACGAATTTTTCGCGCTCTTTATGGGGATTCATCCCGTTGACGACAATGCGCCCAGACGTTGGCGTTAAAATGCCGGTCAACATTTTGATCGTCGTGGATTTGCCGGCGCCGTTTTCGCCGATATAGCCGACGATTTCCCCTTGCTTGACGGCAAACGAAATGTCATCAACCGCTCGAACGAGCGTATAACGGCGCGTCCATAAATCGCGAAACGCTCCGACAAGGCCGGAGCGGCTTTTGTGCACTTTAAATTCTTTGCGCAAATGTTCTACTTCAATCGCGTTCATCGTTCTCCTCCTGACCTCTCCTTGGCGTCAAAGGAAAAAGGCGGCTTGCGCCCTTCTCCTATGTTGCATTATACATGAATCGCCGCCATTTTCATCTTTTTTGTTTTCCAGTCTGTTGACGCCATTGCGTTAGGCGCCGCCTCCGATTTGGAAAGAACGGCAAAATGCTTTTGTCCTAAATCAATGCCCACTCGCCGATCGACCGTCGGCAACAGTTGGATGTCGGTTTCCACCCATACGGAAACAAAATATTTCCCTGTCGGATTTTTTCGAATCAGCACGTCAATGATGGGAGAAACCGATCCATCTCCCGCCTACGCCTATAGCATTGAAGTTTGAGTCTTCTCGGTTTACTATATAAAGAGGCAGTCAGCGGAAACAGGAGGATCAAACAATGCAGTGGACCAAATCAGAACAATTATATGAAGAAGCGCTCCAGCACATTGTTGGTGGAGTGAACAGCCCGTCCCGCTCATACAAAGCGGTCGGCGGCGGTGCGCCAGTCGTGATGGAGCGGGCGCAAGGAGCCTACTTTTGGGATGTGGATGGAAACAAGTACATCGACTACTTGGCCGCCTACGGACCGATCATCGCCGGGCACGCCCATCCACACATCGCGGAAGCCATCCGCCGCGCCGCCGAGACCGGTGTGTTGTACGGCACGCCAACGCCGCATGAGATCACGTTTGCCAAAATGTTAAAAGAGGCGATCCCGTCGCTCGAGAAAGTGCGGTTTGTCAACTCGGGAACAGAGGCGGTGATGACCACGATCCGCGTCGCCCGCGCCTACACCGGACGAAGCAAAATCGTCAAATTCGAAGGCTGCTACCATGGCCATTCGGACCTTGTGCTCGTCGCCGCCGGCTCGGGGCCATCGACGTTGGGGACGCCGGACTCAGCCGGCGTGCCGCCGAGCATCGCCCAAGAAGTCATTACCGTGCCATACAACGATGTCGAATCGTTCCGCGAAGCGATGAACGTTTGGGGCGAGCAAGTCGCAGCGGTCCTCGTCGAGCCGATCGTCGGCAACTTCGGCATCGTCCTGCCAAAACCGGGCTTTTTAGAAGCGATCAATGAGATTGCCCACAAGGAAGGGGCGCTCGTCATTTACGACGAAGTGATCACCGCCTTCCGCTTTATGTACGGCGGAGCGCAAAACTTGCTCGGTGTGGAGCCCGACTTGACGGCGATGGGGAAAATCATCGGCGGGGGCTTGCCGATCGGGGCGTACGGTGGACGCCAAGACATTATGGAACAAGTCGCTCCGCTCGGACCAGCGTACCAGGCCGGGACGATGGCCGGCAACCCGGCGTCGATGCTCGCTGGCATCGCCTGCCTTGAAGTGTTGAAACAAGAGGGCGTCTATGAGCATCTCGACCGATTGGGAGCAATGCTGGAAGAAGGCATCCTGGCCCATGCTCGCCAATGCGGCCTGCCGGTGACCGTCAACCGCTTAAAAGGCGCGCTCACCGTCTTCTTCACTGACGAAAAAGTGGAAAACTACAAGCAAGCCCAGCGCAGCGACGGCGAGTTGTTTGCGAAATTTTTCAAGCTCATGCTCAAACAAGGGATCAATCTCGCGCCGTCGAAATACGAAGCATGGTTTATCACCCTCGCCCATACGGAAGACGACATCGCCTACACGATCGACGCGGTCGGCAAGGCGTTCCGGCAGCTTTGAACACCAGAAATTTCTCAACGCCCCGCCTTTACCAGCGGGGCGTTATATTTTTTCCTTGCGCACATAGGATGAAACTGTGTATAGTACTGAATGGTTCACCAAAACAAAAAGGAGAGTTTTGATCATAGATGAAACTCGGTGCCCGCATTTTCAAAACGGGGATCGCAGTGGCGCTCGCCTTGTTCTTAGCAGCGCTCTTCCAGTTTCCATCGCCGTCATTCGCCGGCATTTCCGCTGTGTTCGC
Source organism: Geobacillus sp. CAMR5420 (assembly GCF_000691465.1). Taxonomy (NCBI): domain Bacteria; kingdom Bacillati; phylum Bacillota; class Bacilli; order Caryophanales; family Anoxybacillaceae; genus Geobacillus; species Geobacillus sp. CAMR5420. The sequence continues at coordinate 122,549 of NZ_JHUS01000012.1, read as the reverse complement.
CATGCAGCCGACCATTTACCGCTCCTATTTATCGCTGATCGAGCAAGTGCAAGCGAATGTGATCGGCGCCTTGTTCGCGATCGCGGCGGTTTTCATTCTTGGGCGCGATCCGTTGGTCGTCGGTTTGACGCTGATGATCGTCATCGCCCTTTGCCTGAAAATGCGCCTTGAATCATCGACGATTTCCGTAGCGCTTGTCACAGTCATTGCCATTATGGAATATACAGACCGCCAGTTCATTCAATTTGCGGCCATTCGCTTTTTAACGATGATGCTCGGTATTTTCGCCGCCTTTGTCGTCAACTTGATTTTCTTGCCGCCGAAATACGAAAAAAAGGTATATGAAAAAATCAGCGAAGAAACAGAGGCCATTTTAAAATGGATCCGCCTGCATAAACAGCAGGCAGCCGACCATCATCATTTAAAAGAAGAAATTGAAACGCGGCACGAAGAAATGACCAAACTTGAGCACCTATATTTTATGTACAAAGAAGAGCGCACGTATTTTCGGCGCCAACGCTTCCAAAAATCGCGCAAGCTCGTGTTGTACCGGCAAATGATAGCAGCGGCCGATCGAGCTTTATCTGTCTTAAAATGGCTGCACCGGCTCGAAAACGAGTTCAGCCGCTTGCCCGCCGAGCTTCGTCAAGCCGTCTGCCTGCACCTTGGCTGCTTGCTTGACTACCATGAGCAACTGTTGCTGAAATTTATCCATAAGGCAAAGCCGCTCCCTCACAGCAGACGGGCCGAGGAAATTCATCATCAGCGCGAGCGGCTCACTTCCGCCTTTTATGCGGACGGCCAGCCGCCGGGCGATTATCGGTTGTTTTCTTTAATCGGAGCGATCATGGATTATGGGGATCGCCTCGAACATTTAGACAAGCTTATCGATAGTTTCCACCATTACCATTACGATGACACGCTGGAAAAAGAGCTGGGAAAGTCAGCAGGCGGCCGCTCGTAGCGGACCGCCTGCTTCAATTTTTCATCCGTGGGTCAAGCGCATCGCGCAGCCCGTCGCCCATTAAGTTAAAGCCAAGCACCGTCAGCATGATCGCCAATCCAGGGAAAATCATCGTCCACGGCGCCTGAGTCAAGAAATCTTTGGCATCCGATAGCATTTTCCCCCACTCCGGATTGGGCGGCTGCGCCCCCAAGCCTAAAAAGCCAAGTGCGGCCGCTTCGATAATGGCCGTGGCGATCGCCAGTGTCCCTTGAACGATAATCGGCGCGAGGCTGTTGGGCAAAATATGATGGATTAAAATGCGCCAGTCGCTCATGCCGATCGCTTTCGCTGCCATAATGTATTCTTCTTGCTTAATGCTTAGCACGCGAGAACGGATGAGCCGCCCAAAGTTCGGTACATTAATGACAGCGATGGCGATGAGGGCGTTTTGCAAAGACGGCCCGAGCACAGCGACGATGCCGATCGCCAATAAAATGCTCGGAAACGCCAGCATAATGTCAAACAAACGCGAAATCACCCCATCAATCCAGCGCCCATAGTAGCCGGCGATAATGCCAAGCAGCGAACCAACCATGACCGAGCCGAGCACGGAAAAAAATCCGACCCACAGGGAAATGCGGGCTCCATATATCACGCGGGAAAAAATGTCGCGGCCAAAATCATCGGTGCCGAACCAATGCTCGCTAGAAGGCGGCTGCAACCGCTCGGCCAACTGTTGGTCTTTATAATCATACGGTGCCAGCCACGGCGCCAAGATGGCGACAAGGATAAAAAACAAAACGATCCCAGCACCGACCAAGGCGATTTTATTTTTTCGAAACCGCCGCCATGCTTCTTTCCATAAAGAAACCGATTCCGTCTCCCTAATCGCCGCCGGCGGTGTTGCCGGCGTGCGCGCTAGTTCAGCCATAGGCGCCCTCCCTCCTTAATTGTACTTAATGCGCGGATCAATGATCGCATAAAGTAAATCAACGATCAAATTAATAAAAATAAAAATGGTGGCAATGATCAAAATGCCCGATTGGATCACCGGATAATCCCGATACCCGATTGCATCATAAATATAGCGTCCGATGCCGGGCCAGCTGAAAATCGTTTCCGTCAAAATCGCACCGCCAAGCAGCAGTCCTGTTTGCAGCCCAATGACCGTCAACACGGGAATAATGGCGTTTTTCAACGAATGTTTGTACACGACCCAAAACATGCTTAATCCTTTCGCACGAGCGGTGCGAATGTAGTCGGATTTCATCACTTCCAACATGCTCGAACGCGTCATGCGAGCAATAATCGCCATCGGGATCGTCGCTAGAGCCATACTCGGCAAGACAAGATGTTGAATAACTTGCCAAAATTGATCGGTATTCCCAGAGAGAAGTGTATCGATCAGATAAAGATGAGTGATCGGCTCAACAGGGTTGCGTACGTCCTCGCGACCGGACGTCGGCAGCCAATCAAGTTCAATCGAAAACAGCCACTGCTCCATTAAGCCAAGCCAAAAGATCGGCATGGAAACACCAATCAATGCCAACACCATCGCAATATAATCAAACCATGAATTTTGAAACCAAGCGCTAATAATGCCGGCGTTCACGCCAATGATCACCGCAATCAGCATCGCCGCCAGCGACAGTTCGATCGTCGCCGCTAAATACGGCCAAATTTCTTCGGCGATGGGGGCGCCGGTGCGGATCGACTCGCCTAAGTCACCGTGCAGCAAGCCGCCGATGTATTTGACATACTGCACATACCATGGCTCATCTAACCCAAGCTTATGGGTCAAAGCCGCTACAGCCTCTTTCGTCGCTTTTTGCCCTAAAATGACTTGCGCCGGGTTGCCTGGAATGGCTCGGATCATAAAAAAGACGACAAGCGACATGCCAAACAACACCGGGATCACCATCAGCACCCTTCTCACAGCATACGACAGCACCTGACTCTCCCTCCCTTAACATGCGGCAAACAAAGAGGGGAAGATGCGCTCCTTCCCCTCTCTCAGTCGATTATTTAAACTCGACTTTCGTAAACTTATCCGAACCGGTCGGGTGCGGGTTAAAGCCTTGGATATTCGCCTTGCCGGCCAACAGCGGAGTTGAATGGACGAGCGGAATCCATGGCGCTTCTTCTTTAATGATCTCTTGCGCTTTTTTATACAGCTCGTTCCGTTTGTTTTCATCGCTCACCGTTTGCGCTTCGACCAAAATTTTATGCAGCTCATCATTCGAGAAATAGGTGTAGTTGTTGCTGCCAATGCTGTCTTTGTCAAGGAGCGCATACAAGAAGTTATCGGCATCACCGTTGTCGCCCGTCCAGCCGAGCAGGAAGGCGTCCGCTTCCCCTTTGGCGAGCTTGTCTAAATAGGTCGCCCATTCATACGTCACGATTTTCGCTTTCACGCCGATTTTGGCAAAATTCGCTTGAATGGCCTCAGCGATTTTTTGCCCGTCCGGCATATACGGACGCGGTACCGGCATCGCCCACAGTTCGATTTCAAAGCCATTCGGATAACCCGCTTTCGCAAGCAGCTCTTTCGCTTTATTCAAATCAAACGGATAGTCTTGAATCGCATCGTTGTATCCCGGGATGCTGGGAGGCATCGGGTTTTTCGCCGGTTCCGCCTGGCCGGCGTAAAACGCATCGATGATCGCTTTCTTGTCAACCGCGTAGTTCAACGCTTGGCGAACCAACTTGTTTTTCAGCGGCCCTCTCGTCGCCGTCAGTCCGACATAGGCGACGTTCATCGACGGGCGCTTGAAAATTTGAAACTCTTTGTTTCCTTCCACTTGTTTTAAGTCCGTCGGATTCAAGTCTTCCATGATGTCGATTTCGCCTTTTAAGAGCGCATTGAGACGCGCCGAGTTGTCCGGAATGGACACGAAGATGAGCTGGTTCAGCTTTGGATAGCCTTTTTCCCAATAGTCTTTATTTTTTTCAAGTACGATCCGTTCGTTCCGCTTCCATTCTTTAAAGACGAACGGGCCGGTCCCGACTGGGTGTTCGCCAAACTTGTCGCCGTATTTTTTCACGGCTTCTGGGCTGGCGATTGCAAACGGCGTCATGGCGAGATTTTTCAAAAATGGAGCTTGCGGCCGTTTCAGCACAAATTGCACCGTGTACTTGTCGAGCGCCTTTACTTCTTTAATCACATGGCTGTCATCATTTTTGTAACCGCCAAACATCGATCCGTAATACGGAAACTTGTCGGCATTGCCGTTCGCCCAACGCTCGAAGTTAAAGACCACTGCATCGGCGTTAAACTCTGTCCCATCATGAAACTTGACACCTTGGCGCAGTTTAAACGTATAGGTCAGTCCATCCTTCGAAATCGTCCATTCCGTCGCCAACGCCGGCTTGACGGACGTATCGTTGTCGTTGTAATCAAGGAGCGTATCAAAAATGTTTTTCGTTACTTTCAGCGACTCCCCATCCGTCACAGTCGCCGGGTCGAGCGACACCGAATCACCGCCGCGCCCGTACACCAGCGTATCCTGGGTCGACGGTTTGTCACTGCCACCCCCTGCGGTTTGCTTCGACTTGCCGCAGCCAGCTAAAACAAGCATGACTGCCAGCATCATGGCAAGCCACGTAAACCATGGTTTTTTCCTCATCGTGTTTCCCCCTTGTGTTTCATTTGTTTATCATCACGTTGCTCACCTGTTGGCTCGTATAAATGGCAAGCAACGTAATGTCCATTGGCCACTTCTCGCAATTCCGGACGCCGCTGGCGGCAAATATCCATACAGGATGCGCAACGCGTATGGAACGCACACCCTTGCGGCGGATTCGCCGGGCTTGGCAAATCGCCGGAAAGCAACTGTCGTTCTGTTTTATGATCAGGATCTGGAATCGGCACAGCGGACAAAAGCGCCTGCGTATACGGATGCTTCGGCGATTCGTATAACGACTCGCTGGCCGCCAGTTCAACCATACGACCCAAATACATGACGCCGACCCGGTCGCTGATATGTCGAACGACCCCTAAATCATGGGCAATGAAAATATATGTAAGCCCAAACTGCTTTTGCAAATCTTCAAGCAAATTGAGAACTTGCGCTTGAATCGATACATCAAGCGCCGACACCGGTTCATCGGCGATGATCAGCTTCGGATGGGTCATCAACGCTCGCGCAATGCCGATGCGCTGACGCTGGCCGCCGCTGAACTGGTGGGGATAGCGTTTGGCATGATACGAACCGAGCCCGACCACCTCGAGCATCTCCCGCACTCGCCGCTTCCGTTCCTCTTTTGATCCAATGCCGTGGACGATAAGCGGCTCTTCCAAAATTTTTTCGACTGTATGGCGCGGGTTCAGCGAAGCGAACGGGTCTTGGAAAATCATCTGCATATCGCGCCGCAACCGGCGCAGCTCCGCTTTTGATAAAGCGGTTACATTCTTCCCTTCAAATAGAATCGAACCGTCTGTCGGCTCAATGAGCCGTAGCAGCATTCGGCCCGTCGTCGACTTGCCGCAGCCCGACTCGCCGACAATGCCAAGCGTCTCACCGCGGTACACGGTGAATGTCACATCATCGACCGCTTTGACCGTCCCAATTTGTTTGCCAAAAACGCCCCCGGTAATGGGAAAGTATTTTTTAAGCCCTTTCGCTTCGAGCAGCGGTTCGCTCATCAACCAGCCCCTCCTTCTCTAACGCCAAAAAACAGCGGGCGCGATGGCCTTGTTCACTCGTTTCGTACAATAGCGGATCTTCGTGGCGGCAGCGGTCAACGACCCATTCGCACCGAGCGGCAAACCGACAGCCGCAGCGGACCGTTCCGGGTTTTGGCACTTGGCCGGGAATGGAATACAGCCGCTCCTTTTTGCCGCGGATATCCGGGATCGAGCGGATCAAACCGGCAGTGTACGGATGCTTCGGATTGCGGAAAATGTCCCGAACGCTTCCTTCTTCCACGATTTGGCCAGCGTACATGACAATGACGCGATCGCATAGTTCAGCGACAACTCCCAAATCATGGGTGATCATCATCACTGCCGTGCCGAACGTCCGGTTCAATTCTTTCATCAGCGCTAAAATTTGCGCCTGAATGGTCACATCAAGCGCCGTCGTCGGCTCGTCCGCGATCAAGAGCGCCGGACGGCACGCCATCGCCATCGCAATCATCACACGCTGGCGCATGCCGCCAGACAACTGATGCGGATATTCGTCCAACATTTGCTCAGCGCGCGGCAGCCCGACAAGCTTGAGCATCTCCACCGCCCGCGCTCGCGCTTCTTTTTTCCCTATTTTTGTATGTAAACGAATAGCCTCGACTAATTGGTTTCCAATGGTAAACAATGGATTTAAGGAAGTCATCGGCTCTTGAAAAATCATCGCGATCTCGTTGCCGCGAATTTGCTTCATCCGCCGCTCCGAGACTTCGATCAAGTTCTCGCCTTTAAACCAAATCTCACCGCCAACCACCTTGCCGATTCCTTTTGGCAACAACCCCATAATAGACAATGACGTCACACTTTTCCCACACCCGGACTCCCCGACAATGCCAAGCACTTCGCCTTCACGAATGGAAAAATCTACACCATCGACCGCCGGGATCTCCCCATCATCCGTAAAGAAAGACGTCCGAAGCCCACGAACTTCCAATAAAATCTTTTCCCCCATCACGCTCCCCTTCTCTCATTCGATTTTGATGAAACTTTTGCTCTCTGAATAAAATTATGCCATGTATTGTTTTCTAACACAATATAATATTATAAAAAATTAAAATTATTGAAAAACGAAAAATAATAAAATAACGAGGGGATGAAACAATTCCTCGTTGACCTTATTTGTTGTAAAGATGCACGCACCTTGAACGACCATTTTCACGCCGGATAGATTGCAAAAATAGCGCATGGAGATTTTTTATCATAATTTCTAACGTCTCATTCCATTTTTGCCTCCAAATCAACTGATCACTCCTGCTTGACCGTCACCATTCCTCATGCATGCGGGAAAAAGCAGAAAAACTGCCGATTTGCGAACAGGATTTTTCATGTCGCTATTTATCATCTCTAATCGAGACCCCTGCTTTTAAGCATAAGCGTTAGCAAGGCAGCCCAACCGTGGGACGCACGAGGATGGCTTGACTGACAACCTGCCGTAGGGCGGGTGTTCCCGACAATCCCCCGCCTCACCATCAGCTCTTCATGCGTGCCGCTTTCGACAAAAAAGCAGAAAAAACCTGCCAGCGATGCCGAACAGGCTTTTTTCATGCCGCTATTTACGTTTGGTACGCCTGAAACACTCCGTACCATTTGTCGATGAACTCGGGCGCAAACGGCCCTTTCCGCTCCTTAATCCAGCCGATCAGTTTTTGAACGTTGTTTTTTAAAATGCGGTCGATCACATCGGGATAGTGCATTTCGCGGCGATGCCGCTCATACTCATCTTCATCCAGCAGCATGTACGTCATATCGGGAAACACTTTAATATCCAAATCATAATCGATGTACTTCAGCGCTTCTTCATCCCAAACGAACGGCGAGCTTAAATTGCAATAGTAGTATACCCCGTCCTCACGAATCATGGCGATAATGTTAAACCAATGCTTAGCATGAAAAAAACAAATCGCCGGTTCGCGCGTCACCCACGTCCGGCCGTCCGCTTCCATGACGAGTGTTTTGTTATTGCCGCCGATCACATACGATGGCGTCCCTTTTAATACGACCGTTTCCTGCCAAATGCGGTGAATCGTCCCATTATGTTTGTAGCTATGGATTTGAATGATTTTCCCTTCCCGAGGGTAAGCTGGCATCATTCTTCCCTACTTTCCGATGGGAGCTTCTTCGTTATATTATACCCTGTTCCTTTTGCAAAAGGAAAGAAAAGCAGGCCGCCTTACTGAGGAAAAGGCAACTGGCGCGTTGGCTCAAGGACGCAGCCTGTCCGTCAGACACCGGATGCCATCTGCCCTAAAAATGCGCGGCGGATGGCTTCCACCTCCCGTTTCATTTGCCGCACTTCCTCGCGCAAGGCGGCGGTCGGCGCTTCACGTTCGAGTTCATCCAACTGGCGGGTGATCTCCTCGCAACGCTCCATCTCCTGTTGCAAAAACAGCGCCTCGTCGCCTACATTCGTCCATGCGTGCTCCATCGCCATTCCGTTCTCCCTTCCCCTTTGCCGTGTGATTTCCTTTCATCATTTCGCGGCCGCATCCACAAATTCCTTTCACTAATCTCGTAAAGAGAGGACAGCTTTTGTCGACAAAAAAAGCAGAGGCGCGCCGCCCCTGCTTTTTCCTTCCATCTTCGGCCTATCGCCTGCGCTCTTGTAGCAACATACGCCGTCGTCACAACCGCCAGGCGTCAGCCATGGATGATCGTTGGTTATTGATTGACATTTTGCGCTTTGCGGGCTTCCGCTTGCGCATTTTGTTGTTTTACGTGTTGCACATTCGTCTCAGCCGCAAATTCCGTCGCAAATTGGCCAGCTTGAGCGGCTTGAGCCGATTGGGCATTTTGTTGTCTTACTTCTTGAATGTTTGTGCCAGCTGCTGTTTTGTTCGGTTGTTTGGCCATTGTTCTCACCTCCACGTGCTTTACTATGCCCCGGGGGTGATCGTTCTATCCGCTGACGTTACAAAAGTAAAGATCTTCCACCATCGACAATGATCGTCTGCCCGCGAATCATCTCGGCTGCATCCGAGAGCAAAAACAAAACCGCGTTGACGATATCATCGGGTTTGACCGGGCGGCCAGCCGGCGTGTTCGCAGCCGCGTCGGCGAGCAGCTCTTCACGGTTCGGGAAGTGCTTCAGCGCATCGGTATCGACCGCCCCGCCGGAGACGGCGTTGACGGCGATGTTTTTCGGCGCCAGCTCGACAGCCAAGTAGCGGGTCAACGCTTCAAGCGCGGCCTTCGAGACGCCGACCGCCGTATAGTTTTCCAAATAGCGGATCGACCCGAGCGAGCTGATGCTCACAATTTTCCCGCCGCCGACCCGCTCCATTCTTTTGGCCGCTTCCTGGGCGCAAAACAAAAGCGCTTTGCTGTTGATGTTCATCGTCCAGTTCCAATGCGTTTCTTCCAATTCCACCGCCGGGCGCAAGACGCCGGATGCGGCGTTGTTCACGAGCACGTCGACCCGCCCGAACACCTCATCGATTTGGGCAAACATGGCGTGAATTTTCTCAACGTCGCCGACGTTCGCTTTGACGACGAGCGCTTTTCTCCCGAGCGCTTCAATTTCGCGCGCCGTTTCTTCGGCGGCTGTTTTGCTGCGGGCGTAATTGACGACAATATCATATCCTTCCTTGGCCAGCCGCAAAGCGATCGCTTTGCCAATGCCGCGGCTGCTTCCAGTCACCACCGCTACTTTTCCACTCATGTTTTTCTGCTCCTTTACATATAATATAGCCGAATTCCGCAAACGAGGGAGGCGCTGCCTATGTACGTCGGCCGCGATATGACTGAGCTGTCCATGATTCCGAAAACGGAATGGACCGATGACGAGCTCTCTTATTTTCATCATTCGTTCCAACAAATCGCTCCGTATTTAAACTCCGAAGGACAGACGATCCACCGTGAAATCATCGAGGAAATCGAAGCGCGCGGCGGCCTTGGGCGCCGTGAAGCAACGTATACACACGGCACGATGCCGGTGCCTGATTAATCGGGGCGGCGTACTCCGCCCGCCCATTCTTTATATTCGCGCCAAACACGTTGATGGGACACCGGAAAGGCGTACGCTTCGAGCTCATCTTCAGACACAAGCCGAAAAGGCTCCTTGGTGGACTCGCTGCTGATCAGGCGGCCGGGAAACACCGTCAACTGCCAGACTAAATGGGAAAACGCATGCTCAAACGAAGCAATCGGTTCTGTAAGCTCCACTTGCAAACCGTATTGCTCCCCAAACATTTTCTCGAGTTTCTCTTTTCCATCTGCGCCGTCCATTTCGCAGCTGGGGAACTCCCATAAGTTCGCAAGCAAACCGGTGCTGTCGCGCTTGCGGATGAGAATGCGGCCTTCATGGTCGGCCAGCACAGCGACAGCGAGCGGCACTTGTTTGACCGCTGTTTTTTTCGTTTTCACCGGCAGCTCTTCCGCCACCCCTTCGGCGAACGCTTGGCAGTAGGCTTGCACCGGACAAAGAAGGCACGACGGGCGGCGTGGCGTGCAAACAAGGGCGCCGAGCTCAATCAGCGCCTCGTTAAACGCTCCCGGGTTTTCGTACGCCATAATTTCGCGGACGATTTGTTCAAATCGTTTTCGCGTCGACGGTTTGGCAATATCGTCTGTCACGAGAAACAGACGCGACAAGACACGCATCACGTTGCCGTCAACAGCCGGCTCCGGCACGCCATAAGCGAGGCTCAACACCGCCCCGACCGTATACGGTCCGACTCCTTTCAGCTTAGAAAATTTATCCGGATCGTCCGGCACTTTGCCGCCATAGCTCGTTTTCACTTCTTTCACCGCCGCGTGCAAGTTGCGCACGCGCGAGTAATAGCCGAGCCCTTCCCACGCCTTCAGCACCTCGTCCTCATCAGCGTCAGCGAGCACCTCCAGCGTCGGAAATTGCTCGATAAACTGTTCAAAATACGGAATGACCGTCTCGACGCGCGTTTGCTGCAGCATCACTTCCGACACCCATACTTTATATGGGTCGCGGTCTTTCCGCCACGGCAGGTCGCGGCGCTCGCGGGCGAACCAGTCAAGCAAATCGCGCTGAAACTCGCGCGCTGGAAATCGCTCTGTTTCTCTTGTCATTCAACGTTTCCCCCATGATGCCTATGATCCATATCCACCTTATTATATCAAAAAACCCCCGGCGTGGCTTGCCGCACGCCGAGGGAAGACGGAAGGAAATCGTTCTCAACTTTCCTTAGCCGCCGAAACATAGGCGATTTGTTCATGCTGGGCGCGCAATCGGCGAATATCGATGCGCACGAGCAACGAGATGATGAAAGCGATGACAAACAATCCGCCAAAAAAGGCCAAACTTCCTTCATAAGAACCGGTCGTGTCTTTAATATACGCAGCAAACATCGGTCCGACGAGACCAGCCGCGGCCCAAGCGGTCAAAATATAACCATGGATGGCGCCAAGCTGCTTCGTGCCGAACAAATCGCCGATATACGCCGGGATACAGGCGAATCCGCCGCCGTAGCACGTATACACAATCGTCAGCATCACAACAAACAGCCATTTGATGGACACGTTCGGCAACAGGAAGAAAATCAAGATTTGCAAAACGAAAAACGTCGTATACGTATTCGGTCGCCCAATATAATCAGAAGCCGATGCCCAACCGATGCGCCCTAACCCGTTAAACACCCCAATGGCGCCAACTAATGCCGCCGCGGCCGTTTGGCTGATGCCGATGCTTTCCACCGCCAACGGTTTGGCCACCGCTAAAACGGCAATGCCGCACGTCACGTTAATAAACAACATGAACCATAAATACCAAAAACGTCTTGTTTTAACCGCCTCATTGGCCGTCAACTGCGCCAAATCAAGCGAAGGTTTGGCTTTTCCGGCCTTCACTTTTTCCTGAAATCCTTCCGGCAGCCATCCTTCTGGCGGTTTTTCTAAATAAAGAGAAGATAACGTCATAATGACAAAATACGTAATGCCTAAAATGAAAAACGTATTTTGGACGCCGACGGAGGCAATCAAACTGTTCATCACCGGACTCGCGATCGCTGCGGCAAAACCGAATCCCATAATCGCCAGCCCTGTAGCCAACCCGCGCCGGTCTGGAAACCATTTGACAAGCGTTGACACTGGCGCAATATACCCGACGCCGAGCCCGATCCCACCTAAAACGCCATAAAACAGATAAAGCAGATACTTGGAACCGAGAGCAACAGCTAATCCAGAACCAGTCACCCCGAGGCCAAAGAAGATGGCGGCCAATAGTCCGGATTTCCGCGGTCCGTGCTTTTCAACAAAATGGCCAAGGAACGCAGCCGACAATCCTAAAAACAAGATCGCAATGCTGAACGTGAGCGCCACTTCCTGGTCCGACCATCCAAACAATTGTTTTAATGGATTGGTAAAATTGCTCCACGCATAAACAGACCCAATCGAAATATGAATGCCGACAGCCGATAACGCAATGAGCCAACGGTTTTTCACAGCCTCTCCTCCCCTTTTACCCGATGATGATCCGACTCTCATGCGTATACACGTTAAACGCCTGCCCGCGCAAAAAGCCAACGACGGTTATGCCGAGTTCATCCGCCAAATCCAAGGCCAGCGTCGTCGGCGCCGATTTTGAGAGCAGGACGCTCACTCCCATTTTCGCCGCCTTTAACAGCACTTCCGATGAAACGCGGCCGCTGAATACAATGAGCTTGTCTTTCATCGCAACTTGATGACGCAGGCAATAGCCATACAGCTTATCGAGCGCGTTGTGACGCCCGATGTCAGAACGAATCACGACCATCTCATCCGGTGTGGCGAGCGCGGCGTTGTGAAGACCGCCCGTCGCCGCAAAGTCCGTCGACCGCTCGTGCAGCGCTTTCATGAGGCGAATGCAGTCATCCGCCTTCACCGTGATGCCGCCGACGATCGTTTTCGCCGTCTTCATGTCATTGTAAAAATAAAATTGCCGGCTTTTTCCGCAGCACGAGCCGATGAACCGCTTGGCATAAAACTGTTTGGCCGGCAGTCCGCCTGCGGCGAGTTCGACATAAGCAAAGCCCCGCTCACCATCAATGGTCATCCCTTTGATGTCGCTGCACGTCCGAATGGCTCCTTCCGAAGCCAAAAATCCGATTACCAATTCATCTAGATGCGCCGGCGTGCAAACGATCGTCGCAAACTCCTCGCCATTGACCGTTATGGTCAACGGAAACTCGAGCGCGATCTCGTCCTCTTCCTCAACAAAGCGCCCGTTCCGGTATTTCGCAATCGGTCGCCATTTCGCCGCAAACCCGCTCACCTTGCCATTCCCCCTTTCCATGCAAAATAAAACCGCCGCCTTCCGGACAAGAGGACAAACTCGCCCCTGTCAGCGAAAAGCGGCGGTAGTTTGCGCCCAGCACTTCTGCAGCGAAACCAACGCACATCCGTTTCCGAAACCTGCCTGCCAAGCGGCGAAACCGTTTAGCCGGCAAGGCTTCTACTATTTTCATCGTGCTAACTATTCATAAGCATACCACGAACAGTAACGAAAAACAATTGTTTCTGTTCACAAAATCGTCACAATTCAATCGGTTTTTCAAACACGAACACCGATACGGCCATATCTTCTTCCACTTTAATGTCGCTGAACAAATAAAGAAGCTTCGAACCGATGAGCTCTTCCATGCCGTCCGGCACATGTTGGGCGTACACGTCTTGGATCATTTTCGTTCTCGCTGCATGCACCATCTCTCGGCCTTCCGGCGTGCGGGCGATAAATTTTTCTGTCGGCGTCAAATTGCCATGCAAAATCGTAATCGCCAAGTTGTCGACAAAATACGTTTTAATCCGCTCCGGCCCTTTGCCAAACAGCTGTTTGCGCACTTTGCGCACAATATCGTTGAAAGCGGCTTCTTTTTTGGACATTTTTCTTCCCCCTTTCCGAAAGCCACCAGAAAAAGTTCCAGCCCATCCGTTGTGTTCTTCGTTTTGCCGTACTATAATAAACTATAGCAAATGTATACATAGTGGAAAAATAATAAGGCAAGAAGCGGCCTTGTTATTTTTCTACTAAATATAAAAAGTTTGGATTGGTTGTTTAGTATCGTTATGCTAAAGAACTACTCCACCCACGATGAAGCATTCGTCTCGTCGCGGGTGGAGTTTTTTATTTTAACAAAGGGGGAGCGATGATGGGAGCGCAAATGGTGACGGTAACCATCAACGGGCGTACCTACCACGCCAAGCCAGGGATGACCATTTTAGAAGTCGTCAATGAACACGGTCTTCCGCATCCGCAAGTTTGTTATACGCCGGAGCTTGGCGCCATTCAGACATGCGACACGTGCATCGCTGAAGTCAATGGAACGCTGCTTCGTGCCTGTGCGACACCGGTTGAGGACGGCATGGTCGTCGAACTCGGCTCGCCGCGGGCAAAGGCAGCGCAAAAAGAAGCGATGGACCGCCTGTTGGAAAATCATCTCTTGTACTGTACGGTGTGCGACAACAACAACGGCAACTGCAAGCTGCACAACACGGCGGAAATGATGCAAATTGAACATCAAACATATCCGTACCGGCCGAAAGTCAACCCGTCCGAGGTGGACATGTCGCATCCGTTCTACCGCTACGACCCGAATCAATGCATCGCCTGCGGGCAATGCGTCGAGGCCTGCCAAAACTTGCAAGTGAACGAAACGCTTTCGATCGATTGGGAAGCGGAACGGCCGCGCGTCGTTTGGGACGGTGGGGTGCCGATCAACGAATCGTCGTGCGTCAGCTGCGGGCATTGCGTCACCGTCTGTCCGTGCAACGCGTTAATGGAAAAATCGATGCTTGGCGAAGCGGGCTTTCTCACCGGCTTGGACAAAGACGTCCTCAACCCGATGATCGATTTTGTCAAGGAAGTCGAGCCAAACTATACGAGTATTTTCGCCATTTCTGAAATCGAGGCAGCCATGCGCGAACAACGGATCAAAAAAACGAAAACGGTTTGCACGTTCTGCGGCGTCGGCTGTTCATTTGAAGTGTGGACGAAAGGGCGGAAAATTTTAAAAGTCCAGCCGGTATCCGAAGCGCCGGTCAACGCCATTTCGACATGCGTCAAAGGAAAGTTCGGCTGGGATTTCGTCAACAGTGAAGAACGGCTGACGAAACCGCTCATCCGCAAAGGCGACGTCTTCGTCGAATCGACATGGGATGAAGCGCTCTCTTTGGTCGCGGAAAAACTCGGCGCGATCAAACAGCAATACGGCGGCAACGCCATCGGCTTTATTTCATCATCGAAAATTTCCAATGAAGAAAACTATTTAATGCAAAAGTTGGCACGGCAAGTATTTGAAACGAACAATGTCGACAACTGTTCGCGCTACTGCCAGTCGCCGGCGACGGACGGCCTGTTCCGCACGGTCGGCATGGGCGGCGACTCCGGCACGATTCACGACATCGCCACCGCGGGGCTTGTCATCATCATCGGTGCCAATCCAGCTGAGGGGCATCCGGTGCTCGCTACCCGCGTCAAACGGGCGCATAAACTATTCGGGCAAAAACTGATCGTCGCCGACTTGCGCCGCAACGAAATGGCGGAGCGCGCCGATTTGTTCATCCGCCCGAAACAAGGAACCGACCAAGTGTGGCTCATGGCGGTGACAAAATACATCATCGACCAAGGCTGGCATGATGAAGCATTCATTCGCGAGCGCGTCCATTTCTTTGAAGAGTTTAAACAATTGCTCGAAAAATATACGCTCGACTATGCTGAACAAGTGACCGGCATCGCCAAAGCCGATCTCATCCGCATCGCCGAGATGATCCACGAAGCAGACGGCACGTGCGTCCTCTGGGGCATGGGGGTCACGCAAAACACGGGCGGCAGCGATACATCGGCGGCGATTTCCAACTTGCTTTTGGCAACCGGCAACTACGGTCGTCCGGGGGCGGGCGCGTTCCCATTGCGCGGCCATAACAACGTCCAAGGCGCCTGCGACATGGGTTCGCTTCCTGCCTGGCTGCCTGGCTACCAACATGTCACCGATGATGAGGCGCGAGCGAAGTTTGAAAAAGCGTACGGCGTCCGCATCGATGCGAAACCAGGCCTTGACAACATCCAAATGCTCGAAGCGGCCGAGCGCGGCGAGCTGAAAGCGATGTATATCATCGGCGAAGATATGGCGCTTGTCGACTGCAACGCCAACCATGTGCAAGAGACGTTGGCGAAGCTTGACTTTGTTGTCGTTCAAGACATTTTCTTGTCAAAAACAGCGCAATTTGCTGATGTCATCTTGCCAGCAGCGCCAAGTTTGGAAAAGGAAGGAACTTTCACGAATACCGAGCGCCGCATCCAACGGTTTTACCAAGCGCTGGAGCCTCTTGGCGACTCCAAGCCAGACTGGTGGATCATTCAAGAAATCGCGAAGCGGCTTGGCGCCGATTGGAATTACGCCGGTCCGAAAGAAATCATGGATGAAATCGCCAGCCTCGCTCCACTGTACTCACAAGCGCATTACGACCGGCTCGAGGGCTGGAACAGCCTTTGCTGGGGCAGCCACGACGGCGCTGATACGCCGCTGTTGTACAAAGAGCGGTTCAACTTCCCGGACGGCAAAGCCCGCTTTGCGTTAGCCGATTGGGTCGAACCGGTGCAATATCCGGAAGAGTACGATTTGCTTGTGAACAACGGCCGATTGCTCGAACATTTCCATGAAGGAAACTTGACGTACAAATCCAAAGGCATCGAGCATAAATTCCCAGAAGTGTTTGTCGAAGTATCCCCTGAACTCGCCAAAGAACGCGGCATTGAAGATGGGGCGCTCGTTCGGCTCATCTCGCCGTACGGCCGCGTCAAAGTGCGCGTGCTCGTCACCGATCGAGTCAGAGGCAATGAACTGTTCTTGCCGATGCACTCCACAGCCAATGAGAGCGCCATTAACATGCTGACCGGCCCGCAAACCGACCATCGCACGAACACGCCGGCTTACAAACAAGCCCGCGTGCGCATGGAAGTCATTGAACGGTCCGGCAAGACGCCGCTGCCGCGCACAAATCCGCGCTTTAAAAAGCGGCATCCGCAAAACGGCGTCGAGGTGGAGCGGAAGTGGCGGCGAAGCGACTACGTGCCGCTCACCGAGGAAAACAAGGGGGTGACGATCGGTGGCTAAGCCGATTACCACCATTCAAAAGCGCCAAATGACGGAGGAAGAAAAACGAACTGAAGCGCTGGCCAAGCTAAAAGCCGCTGTCGGCGACAGTGAAGAGGCGGTACGCGAGCTCTTGGAGTTCATCGAGCAGCTCCATGAAAGCGGCCTGCTCGAAGCGGCCAACGCCTTGTTAAAAGCGCGGGAAGACGTGGCGAAAATCGTCGTGGGCCAGCTCAACCAAAAACCGGTGACAACGATGATCAACCATGCGTTCGCCATAGCTGGCCTTGCTGCTTCACTTGATCCGGAGAAAACGGCGAAACTGCTTGAGCACATCGCCGCCGGCGCGCTGGAGGCGTACGAACAAAACTCCGCCGAAACAAAAAAAATCGGGTTGTTTGATTTGCTTAAAGCGCTCAATGACCCGGACATCAACCGCGCGATCCGCTTTTTCCTGTCCGCTCTCAAAGCGATCGGCAAACGGTTCAGAAATGACGGCTAATCGATCGGCTGGCAGAGAAAAGGACAGTTGACCAATGAGCCGCCAAAAGAACGGATGGTGAACCGATCTTCCATCAGCATGGAATGCTCCCCACTTACACCTATATAGACGTTGAAGTGGGGAGCTTCTCGGTTCGAGATGATCAACAAAACGTCCCGCCTCATGCGGGGCGCTTTTCGTTTTTGGTTGAAGCGCTTCTTCCCTTTTCGTCTGACGAACGGCTTGCTTCCTGTTTCTTTTTCTCACTCCACTGTCTATCAATCGTTTCCTTTTTTGAATCTTTGTGAAATTGGTCGTTCCGCCTCTCGCCAACGATTGTCGCCCTATGATACACTAGCCATAACCTTGTTTGTCTCTCGCCTCCTTTCGGCCAATGCCTCAAACGGTTATTGGCTGAACACAAGGTGGGGCATACTAATAGTTGCATGAAAAAGAAAGATGTGCTCCGGCCGAGAGACAACAGACAGTTTCCATCCGAACATGCAACGATGCTGCAAGAAGGAGGCGCCTTCACGTTGGATACAGGCACACATGTTTTGATGGGGGTGGCGCTCGGCAGTCTTGCTTCACTTGACCCTGCGATCGCCCACGATCCGCTCTTATCCCACGCTGTGTTGATCGGCGCGCTCGCTGGCTCGCAAGCGCCGGATATCGACACGATTTTCAAATTGCGCAACAACGCCCAATATATTCGCAACCATCGCGGCATCACCCATTCGATTCCCGCCGTCGTTCTTTGGCCGCTGCTCATCGTCAGCGTGATGGCCGCCATCTATCCGAAAACGGATTGGCTTCGCGTTTGGCTTTGGACGTTTGTTGCCGTCGCCTTGCACGTATTTGTTGACATTTTTAACTCTTACGGAACCCAGGCGTTGCGCCCGTTTACAAAAAAATGGATCGCCCTTGGCGTGATTCATACGTTTGATCCGGTCATTTTTGGGCTTCATTTGGTTGGCGTCGGCGGCTTGTTTCTCGGCGCCCATCCCGGTTATACGTTTCTTGTCGTCTACGTGCTTATCGCTGCGTATTATGGGCTTCGCTTCCGCCAGCAGGCCAACATCAAACAGCTCGTGCACGCCTCGATCGCCGGGGTGACCGAGATCATCACCGTACCGACATGGCGGCCGCGCGAATGGCATTTAGCCATTTCAACCTGCGACGAATTTTACATCGCCCGCGTCAAACGCGGCGAGCTCATCATCCTTGACCGCTTCCAAAAGCGTGCGCTTCCCGACCATCCGGTGATGAACGCCGCCAAACGCGACGAAAATATCGCCGCTTTCTTATCTTTTTCCCCGGTTTACCGTTGGGAAATGAACGAATACGATGATTACTATGAAGTGCGCTTTACTGATTTACGCTATCGAAGCAAAGGGTATTACCCGTTTGTCGCTGTCGTCCAGCTCGACCGCGATCTCAATATTGTCAGCTCATACACCGGCTGGATTTTCAGCGAAGGCAAACTGCGCAAAAAGCTCGAACTTGCTCCAAACGGCTGATGGGCTCCGCCCCAATCATTGCCACACATAAGCGCTACAGGGTGTCCCATAATAAAAATACGTGTTGGCCATCCAACACGAGCACGCCGTTAAGGAGGGAATGTGCCGTGCGGAACAAAGCGCACAACTTCCCGAACCAAAACAACAACAAGCTCGAAGGCGAACCGCGCGCCAAGGCCGAGTACGCCTCGAAGCGGGCCGACGGCACGACCAACACCCACCCGCAAGAACGGATGCGCGCCTCCGGCGAACGAAGCGATTTCTTTTAACATGAAGGGGGAGCACGGCATCGTTCGCCGCACTCCCCCGGCACATTCCGCAGCGAGGTGAACAATCATGGGTCACCATCGGCACAAGAAATTTTATGACAACTTTTATTCGAACCCGTTTCAGCAGCCGTGGGCCAATCCAAAACACGCCCACTCGCAAGTGAACGGCGAAACGCAGCAAACGCTTGACCTCATCATTTTAGAGCGGCAGACGCGCAAGCAGTCGTAGCGGAACAACCTAGGGAGACACCCTCCCTAGGTTTTTAGGCTCTCTTTCCGTCCGACTGTGAACTTGTCCCGCCCGTCATGATTGAGGCAAATTCGGTTTACGAAGCAGTGAAATCGGCAGCGCCTCCTCCTCTCCGTTTCCTTTCAACCGCCATCCCCAGGCAAACACTCCTTTTAAATAGCGCACTTTAAAATACTCTCCGGGCGCCCCTTCAATTTCATAAATCTCCCCAGGATGAAAATCAGCTGGATTAAGCATATACGCCTTCGCCATGGCGATTTTCCGCTCGTAGACGGCGTATTCGTTCACCATCCCCATCTGCTCCGCCTTGCGTGCCTTTTCCGTCAACATGGCGATTTCTTGTTGCAGTTCTTCTTTCGTCATTTCGCTGTACCGTTTTTGTTCTCCTTTGATCATAGGCAAGCCTCCTTTTTGAGCATTCCGGATGGATCGTTTTCATCCACATGGAACTCGGCAAAAGGCTCAGAACATCTCTTGATTTATGGAACTGGAACGATTTTGTGATCAACATTCAACGACAAAACTGATAATATCCCCTAATCTTTTCAAATCCTTTCATTCGAGATCACTCGTCATTACCGTGCATGCGCAGCCATTCATTGATCAAGTCAAGTGCGAATCCTTTTCGGTACAGGGCTTGGCGCATCTTTTGCTCATAAAGCGGCCGCGGGTGGTGCGCATAACGGCGGTGCGCTTTCTCCGCCTGAACACTGAGCGCCTCCCGTTCTTCTTGTTCAGTATGAGCGCCGCCATCCGCCAAAACGGCGGCAATCACCTCATGCGGAAACCCTTTGCGCATCAGCTGCTGCCGCACCCGTTCCAAAAACGCGCGAGCCGATTCAGCCCGGCGCTGTTTTTTCGCTTTTTCGTAAAGCGAGCGGGCGATGGCCATCTGTTCATCCAACGTATACTCCGCCAAACTCTGCTCGATCAAGCAGCCCAAAACACCGAGCCGTTCCAGTTCGGCGCGGATGAGAAGCGGCCCTTTCGCCGCCGTCTTTTTTTGCGTGCGTACGTAAGCGGCGGCAAACGCCTCGTCATCGACATACCGCTCGGCGCGAAGTTTTTTGAGCACTTCATCAATCACCGAATCCGGAGCGCCTTTTTTTCGCAAGTGTGCGGCGACCTCATGCTCCGAACGCATCCGGCGCGCCAAAAAGTAAAACGCCTGTTGATACGCCTTTTTCACCTCATCGGCATACACAATATGTTGAAGCAGGTCGTCGCTGATCTCCATCCCTTTTTTCAAGCGGAATTGAAGCAATACATCTTGATCAACTGTCAATCTCAACGACGGTGCGCCGTCACGGTGCACGACAATCCAAAATCGTTCAGCATTTTGTTCGGTTACGACAATGTCGGCAATCGTTCCCATTGTTTGTCCCCCTTATCTTTTATCGTATCATAAGCAGGAACTTCTGACACCAAAAGCGAAGTCATAAAATAAACCAATGGAAGGGGAATCAAGATGCGTATCGCCATCAACGGCGGCACTGGGCTGATCGGCCAGGCGCTCGCCCGCCATTTTTCCAAGCAAGGACATGAGATTTACATTTTCACCCGCTCTCCCAAACCTTCCGAAGGCAACATTCATTACCTTTCCTTCGACGACCACCGAAAGCCGGCAGCTGTCGATGTCGCCATTAATTTAGCCGGGGAGCCGCTCAACCGAAAACGTTGGACATCGAAGCAAAAAGAGATCATCCTTGGCAGCCGTCTTCGCGCCACCGAAGCGATGGGCCGCTACATCGATTCACTGTCCCGTCCCCCGTCGTTGTTTATCAACGCCAGCGCCATCGGCATTTACGGCACTTCGGACTCCGCAACATTTACCGAGCAAACGACCGATTACGGCGGGGACTTTCTCGCCCAGACCGTCCAAGCATGGGAAGCGTCGGTCCGTCCGATCGAGCAGCTTGGCGTCCGCACCGTCTACGCTCGCTTTGGCGTCGTGTTTGCCCGACATGGCGGCGCGTTGCCGATGATGATCAAGCCGTATCGGTTGTTTGTCGGCGGCCCAATCGGCAGCGGGCGGCAATGGCTGTCGTGGATTCATCTTGAGGACGTCGTGCGCGCGGTCTCGTACATCATCGAACACGAGGAGTTGTCCGGCCCCATCAATTTCACCGCGCCCCATCCAGTGCAAATGGACGAGTTCGGCCGCACGGTCTCCCGCCTTCTTCGCCGCCCGCATTGGCTTCCGGTTCCCGTTTGGGCGCTTCGCCTTCTCCTTGGCGAAATGAGCATGCTCGTCACCGAAGGGCAGCACGTCATTCCAGAGAAGCTATTGCAAGCCGGCTTCCGCTTTTCGTTTCCAACGTTGGAAGGCTGTCTCACCGATTTGCTTTTGCCCCATGACCGACAAAAAATATCCAAAAAAAATTAACAAAAAAACAATTCCCTTTTTGCCTCCGATCGTGTATGATAAAGTAGACCTTAGGCTAGTTGTCGTCATAATCGCATACGGACAGGAACAAGGGGAAGGCAAATGGTGCGCCACCAGCGCTCGCGCTGGTCCTAGTGGGTTCGATTCCCACCCCGAAATTTTTTTAATGAAGTTTTAATAAAAAAATTTCGAGGGTGGGTTCCCGCTGGGAGGCTGCCCTCGGCATCCAAAGGAGGGATTGGCCATGTTGAAAAAACGCGAGCTGCAAGACTGCCATGCGCTGTACGAGCTGATGGTGCATCCGGACGTCTTCCCTTTCGTGCGCCAAAAAGCCAGCTCGTACGAAGAGTTTTTATTCATGACAAAACAGCTCATGGAGGCGGAAGAACGTGGCGAATTGATTTCGCGCACGATTTTGGACGAATGGGGAAACCCGATCGGCACAATCAGCCTCTTTGATATCCAAGATGGCGCCGGCTTTTTAGGCACGTGGCTCGGCAAGCCGTATCACGGGCTCGGTTACAATCGGCGCGCCAAAGAAGCGTTTTTCCATGAGCTGTTTTATGAGCTGTCGATCGAAACAGTGTTTTTGCGCATTCGCAAAGTCAACGTCCGCTCGATCAAAGCGGCGGAAAAACTGCCGTACGTCACGCCGGCCAATGAAACGCGGCGGGCGTTGCTCGAGCAAATCGGCGCGGATGTATACAATTTGTACGAAATTACAAAAGACAACTACACGCTCTATACAATGCGCCATCCCTCCTTTGCCCACAATGAAGAACAGCGCAAAGAGGCATAAGCCGCGGGAGAGCGCATCTGATGCAAAAAGAGGCTGTCCAAACGGACATCCTCTTTTTTACGCATAAAAACGGCTGATTTCGCGCAAAATGGAACTAAAGGAATATTGATGCAAAGCGAGGGAACAAGCGATGGCGGAAAAACGAAAACGCGAAAAAGCGAAGCATACGCTGACAAGCGCCCAAGAAGTAAGCTATGCCCGCGATTTTAAAATGGCGGACCAAGCGGGCGGCTATACGGCCAAAAAAGCGCGCCATTAGAAACGATTGCTATTTATACGCTGGCGCCGTCCATGCCATCCTAAATGAATGAATCGTACGATTCACACTTTTGGATAGGGGGCATGGATGATGGGCCGTTCTCGCGGACAACGGACGCGCGACAAAAACAAGGCGACTTTGCCGCAAGTGCCGAAACAGTTGAAATCTGACGGCATCGATGTGGAATACTCGGCAGAATTTGCCGACCATGAAGACCTTGAAGCACAGGCACGCGCTGCGGCAGCCGGCATCCGCCGGCAAGAGCGCAAACAGTAATCGAACATGGCGCCCGCTTTGATGGGGCGCCTTTTTCCTGTGAACCGCTTCCACTTCGCTTTGCTTGAAGTGAGAGACTTTCTTTGTTAAACGCGTCTCCCAAGCCGCGCTACACCGTCGCCTCGCCCTCTAGCTCCAACACTTGGCTGTACCGTTTGTAAAACCGCCCCAACTCCCCTTTGTAATTGTCTTTCCACGGTTTTTCCTTGCCGCAATAATGGATAAAAACGGTGTTTTCCTCAATCCAAGCTAAATCGTGTTTCGGGTTGGGCAAAAGCTGCAAAAAGTCATAATAGCGCGCGTCGTAGTTGTAGCGGTAGCAGTCGACCGGTTTAATTTTGTCCCAGTACAACCCGTTTAACACGTCTTGGTCAGGAAGAACAAGCTTGAACCGGTTGTCGCGAATGAACTGGTAAATGTCCGCAAGCCGAACGTGTTCGCGCATCATCGCAATGTTCATCATCATCACACCCGTGTTGAAATACCCTTTCGCGTTCGGCGTTTTTAACCGCAACTTGTTGAACAAGTTTGCCACCTTCGTCGAATGGGTATGCTCAGCCGCAATGAACAAGTTCCCTTCAAAATCCATGTCATACAGCTCATCCATCGGGTTGATCGCCACAATATCCGGATCAAGGTACAAGACACGGTCGACGTCTGACGGCAAAAACAAATGCGCCGCCAGACGGTAATACATCTCCACCGTATAGTGGCGGAAAACAGGCGCATCATGAAACAGTTGCGGATCAACGTAAATAGGCACCAGCTCATGCCCCTGCCGGCGAACAAACTCGCCAAGCGCCTGAATCTCTTCCTCGGCAATGCGCGAGTAAAGCAAGTAAAACGTAAACGGGCGCCGGTTGTTGCAAAACAGCGAATGCATCAAGACTCTCAGCGGCGGAAGATAATTGGCGTCTGTCGTCACTAACACATGGAACATGCACCATCACTTCCTTTTTTGCGTCATCGATTCCCCTTTCTCTACAATTATATAGAAATTTAGGTGAATGTTGCGCTCTTTTCATGCCAAATTGTCCGACCGCGCGATCGATTTCTTTTCATTACATTTGTATCGAAGAGCTATTCACGCGGCTACGTGCATCTTCTCCTCGCCAGCCGGCTTTGGCGGGCAAATTTTTATCGAACTATTTACAATTATCAAACAAAAATCTATAATAAAATTATCGAGCAGCCGTCTCCTGCCAGCTTGGCCGCTTGTGCAGACCGGACGGCCTCTACCGTCTGTCCAATAGCCCCGTTGCTTGACAGGCAGCATCAACCGTTTGCTTTCATGCACTGACCGCAAAAAGAACTGTGCGGCCTGACGGCATCTCCGCGCCGGAATGCCTTCTCAGTCCGTTCAAGCCGGTTCCTATCTTGCACGCTGTATAGGAACCGGCTTTTTGTATGTGAAACGAAAGGAGGGGAATCGATGCCAGGAGCGCTCGATGGCGTGCGTGTGCTCGACTTGTCGCGCGTGTTGGCCGGCCCGTATGCGACGATGATTTTAGGCGATTTAGGGGCTGATGTCATTAAAATCGAAGCGCCGGGCGGATCGGATGACACCCGGTTTTGGGGGCCGCCGTTCCAAAACGGCATGAGCGCCTACTATACGGCCGTCAATCGCAACAAACGAAGCATGACCGTTAATTTGAAATCCGAGGAAGGACGGGAAACGATTCGCCGCCTCGCAGAAACGGCCGATGTCCTCATCCACAATTTCAAAACCGGAACGATGGATCAATGGGGGCTTGGCTATGAAGCGTTGTCGCTCCTCAACCCACGCCTCATCTACTGTTCCATCACCGGGTTTGGCGAAACAGGACCGCTCGCTCCATTGGCCGGCTACGACTATATCATTCAGGCAATGAGCGGCTGGATGAGCATCAATGGCACCGTGGATACCGGCCCGCTCAAAGTCGGCGTCGCCGTCACGGATGTGTTCACCGGCCTGTATGCCGCCATCGCGATCGAAGCAGCGCTTTTGGCCCGCGAGAAAACGGGGCGCGGGCAAAAAATTGATCTCGCACTGTTTGACTGCGCCGTGAGTGCGCTTGTCAATGTCGCCGCCAATTATTTGTTATCCGGCGACGTCCCGAAGCCGCTCGGCAATGAACACCCGAACATCGTGCCGTACTCAACGTACATGGCAAGCGACGGTCCGATCGTCATCGCCGTCGGCAATGACCGGCAGTTTCAAGCACTTTGCACGCTGCTATCCGACCGCTCGATCGGATCCGACCCGCGTTTTCAGACAAACCCAGGCCGCGTCGCCCATCGCGATGAACTGAACCAGCGGCTGAACGAAGAAATCAAGCGGCGGACGCGGGCGGAGTGGCAGCGCCTTCTCGCTGAAAAAGGCATCCCGTGCGGGCCGGTGCAGACGCTCGATGAACTGTTCCGCCATCCGCAAACGGCGGCGCGCGAGATGACAGTCACGGTGCACCATCCAATCGTCGGTCCGTTAAAGCTTGTCGCCAGCCCGCTGAAACTGTCTGACACGCCGGTGTCTTATCGGCTGCCGCCGCCGCTGGCCGGCGAGCATAACGGCGAGGTCGAAGCTGGATGGCAAGGCAACCCGGCCGCTGAAAACGGTCCGCACGACAAAAGCCAATGAATAAACCGTTGTTCTCCTCAACCGCTTCAGCGCCCGCTGAAACAAGGGAAACGAACGTTGACACGAAAACCATTAAAAACAAACAGTTGCATAGGGGGATGGAAACGATGATGAACTTCGATTTTACACCCGAACAAGAAATGCTGCGGCAAACGGTGCGCAAATTCGTCGATAAAGAAATTATGCCTTATATCAAAGAATGGGATGAGTGCGGCGAATTTGACCGCAACATTTTCAAGCGGCTCGCTGAGCTCAATTTAATGGGCGTCTGCATTCCCGAAGAATATGGCGGCATGGGCATGGATTACAACTCGCTTGCCATCGTCTGCGAAGAGCTCGAACGCGGCGATACGGCGTTTCGCACCGCCGTATCGGTTCACACCGGGCTGAACAGTTTGACGCTGTTGCAATGGGGGACGGAAGAGCAAAAACAAAAATACCTTGTCCCGCAAGCACGCGGGGAAAAAATCGGCGCGTTCGGCCTGACCGAACCGAATGCCGGCTCGGACGTCGCTTCCATCCAAACGACAGCCGTCCGCGACGGAGATGACTACATTTTAAACGGGCAAAAAACATGGATTTCCCTCGCTGACATCGCCGACCATTTTCTTGTATTCGCCTATACGGACAAATCGAAAAAGCATCGCGGCATTTCCGCCTTTATCGTCGAACGGACGATGCCCGGCTTTTCGTCGCGCCCGATTAAAGGGAAGCTTGGCATCCGCTCCGGCAACACAGGGGAGCTGTTTTTTGACAACGTCCGCGTTCCGAAAGAAAACTTGCTCGGCGAAGAAGGGGAAGGATTCAAAATCGCCATGTCGGCGCTTGACAACGGCCGCTTCACTGTCGCCGCCGGCGCGGTCGGCCTCATTATGGCATGTCTTGAGGCGAGCGTCAAATACTGCCACGAGCGAAAAACATTCGGCAAAGAAATCGGACGCCATCAGCTCGTCCAGCAAATGATCGCCCGCATGGAAGCTGGTTTGCAAATCAGCCGCCTGCTCGTTTACAAAGTCGGCTTTCTCAAAAACGAAGGCCGGCGTTGCACGAGAGAAACATCGCTTGCCAAATGGATCGCCTGCGACTACGCGAACCAGGCGGCCGACGATGCCGTGCAAATCCATGGCGCCTACGGCTATTCGAACGAATATCCGGTCGAGCGCTACTTGCGCAACTCGAAAGCGCCGGTCATTTACGAAGGAACGCGGGAAATTCATACGATCATGCAGGCCGAATATGTGCTCGGCTACCGCCAAGACAAACCGCTGCGCAAAACGCTGCCGGCATGGCGGCCGGCTGAAAACTGAAGCACCGACGAAATCATGGGCGGCCAAACCGCTGACCCGCACAAAAACGCAGCTGCCCCCCATCAACCGATGTGGGGCAGCTGCTTATGACTCTTTCTCCTCCATTTTGCAATATTGTTTGTACAAATCTTTTAGCGCCGCGCACAGAGCAGAATGGGCTTTCCCTAAATACCCTTCGTCAAGCTCGGCGAGCAGACCGTCGATGCCATCGCGCAGCGAATGGCCGCGAAGCAGGCGGGCCACGTAATCGCGCCCATGTTCGGTGGCGAGCGTGCACGACGCCTCTACGATCACCCCGTATTTTTTATCAATTTCCGCCGTAATCGTCAGCGTATCGTAAAGGCTTTTCGCCGCCATTCCGGCCGGAAGCCGCGCATGACCAGCGATAAACTGCGTTTTCATCCGCTTTCCCTCTTTCCTCGTCTTTCCTGCTGCTGTTACACCAGCTGCTATCTTATTTCGCGGCGTGCATCCATTTTCCCTGCCTCGTTTGGCGGTCAGCGAAAAAAAGCCGCCTGCCAAACAAACCCGGCAAGCGGCATATCGTTTCTTTTTAGCGTTGCTGTACCGACGCAAGGCGTCCTGCCTCCCAGCTCACCCACGCCCCGCTGTCTGGGTCAATCGAGGCGAGACGGAGCCAGCCGTTTTGGACTTTGCGCCGAAATTCGCTGTTTTCATTGAGCAGTCGCTCGATATAGGAAGATGGCGCTTCAATAATAACAAGCAACCGAAGCGGAGAGTGGAACCACTCACGGTCAGACGCGGCGACGGACTGCCACGGCAAGCCGGCTAGCAAGTCGCTTCCGTTCCCTTGCATGACGCCGATGCCGCCGGTCACCGTCTGGATCGTTTTGTCGCCGCTTCCGTAATGATGCGGCGCCACTGTCGAAGCATAATATTGCAAGTTGATCCACTGCCCAACCGTGGCCGGCCCAGCGATGATGCCGGCCAGCGCCTCACCGGTCGGATCTTCGCGCCAATCGTAGCTGTGCAAAAACACCCGGCCGTCTAAATGAACGCCCTTTGTCAACGCCCGCCGGCCAATCAGGAAAGCGGCGTTCCCCGCCAACCCCCATTCCGGACGAATTTCACTCCAGTCAACGGCGCGGCGTCGGGCTTCGACGACCGGATCGCGCGGCATGACGCCGACATGCGGCAGCTTCGCCATCCGCTCAGCATTGGCTTGGCGGCTGACGCCGGCAAGCGCCTGTTTCAGCTGCTCAAACGACTGTTTCGCTGCTTCGGATAACGGCGGCACTTCCACCCAACGCAGCTCGTCAACGGTTGTGATATGTTCAGCAGCGACGAACACTGTCTCATCCGGTATGACGATTCCCTCTTTCGCCAACCTATCCCGCACGTGCGGCAAGTTGGCCAACGCGGCGAATACGCGGGCGTTGAACGCCCCGGCCGCGCCGCCGCACGCCCCGCAATCGAGCGCCGAGGCATACGGGTTGTTTGTCGTCTCGCTCTCATGGCCGCAGACGACGACAAGCGGGGCAAATGAGGACGTCAAGCCAATGTTGACGAGGAGTTGTTTTACGTATTGCACTTGCTCTTCTTTTGTCAACCCGATCGGCAGCCCAGTCGTTTCGTCATGCCCTTGGCGATCGAGCGACAGCGTCGTCTTCGGTTTTTGTTGCGCCGACATTTCCGCCTGATGAATGGCTTGCCCGGCCCAAGCCGGCGCCGCGCTGCGGGCGATCGTATGCAAACCGAGCCACGGCCCGCTCATTTCCGGAAGCAGCAAACCAGCCAGCAGATGCTGCTTGATTTTTTTAAACGTCCGGCCGACAAAGCGGAACAGATCGCGCCGCCGGCGGTACGGCGCCGCCGTTTCGGGAGAAGCGGTTTCGTTGATTTCGTGCTGCGGCGCGACGATCGCCGGGCAAGACGGATGGGCGTCATCGCCGTCAAGCACGCGCGTTTGAATCGGCAAGCCGAAAAAGCCAGCGCAGCCGTACGTTTCAAACGGGCCGGCCGCCTCTACATGACGGCGGAACGGCTCGGAGCGCACATCAATGCAAAACAATAGCTGCGCTGCCGCCTGCTCTTTTGGCTCCTCAGGTTGACGGGTGAGAACCGCTTCTTTCAGCTTCGCTTCATACGTATCTTCCCACGCCTCAAGCCAAAGATGGCGGCGGCCAATCCGCCAGAACCGATCAGCGAACACCAGACGAGCTTGACGGTCTTTTAGCGACAGGCGCCGCCAGTCGTCCAACGTCATGCCGCCCCAGTGGATCCAGGCGGCCAACAGCGGCCCAACCGCACGATCGTCTTCGTTTTCTTCCTCCTTCAGCGGCAGATGCGGCGCTGTGAACACCCACTCCAGCGACAAACGAACCGCCAAGTAATCAATCAATCCGCCCATTTCGTCACCTGCCTGGCGCGATTGCCAGACCATCATCCCCGCCCAGCCGGGCAGAGCTAATAAATGCGCTTCTAAATAGACCACGGCTTCCTCATCCTGCACTCCGAGCTGTTCAAGCGCCCGTTGCAGCGCCTCCTCTGGATGGTGAGGCCAATCGAAAAGCCGTTTCCGCTCCTCCTTGGACAAGGACGGATCAAGAGGCGCCAACCGGCGCCATGCCCCGTAAAAGCCGCGCTCGCGGTGCGGCAGCGCCCACGCCGCCTCCCCCGGATCGTAAAACAGCTTGCACCATTTGATCATTTGTTGATCCAACCGCTTTTCCAAACCAAGGCGCACAGACCGCGTGCGGATGGAAACAGAGCGCAGCGGCATAGCGGCGGCCAACTCGATCAGTTCCGGCACCTGAAGCGCTTCTTCGGGCACCGCATCGTTCCAAAGGAGGGCGCGGCATAGCCGTTCCGCTTCATGGCGCGGCGCAGGAAGCGGCTCGTCATCCAACCATCGTTGCAGACGCCGCTCGATGAAGGAAACGTCAATCTCCCCTTTGGATAGCGCCGCATGAAAAACGGCCATTGGCGGATACAAGTCGATGCCGTAAGCTTCTTGCAGTCGGTCAGCCGCGTCGACAAACGACTTGTCTTCCATCCCCATCCACGGATGGCGGGCGATAAACGCGGAAATCGGCCAAAGCGGAACGATCACCTTCGCCGCTTCGCTGACGATCGCCTCGAGCGGACAAGCGGCTGCTTTTTTTGCCTCCGTTGACCGTTCAAGTGATATGACGCTTCTACTCATGAACCATCCCCTCCTTTAGATAGGACGCCAAATAACGCGGGTGTGCTTCGGTCGCCGCCGGACGCGGTTCACCAAGGTGAACAAGCCACATGTACAGATGAATGGCAAGCATGGAGCTGCGCCGGTTCGCGATCCATACAGCAACCAGCGCCGCGGCAACAAACAGAGCGCAGACAAGCCATTCGAACGAAGCGGGCGGCAGAAACACGGACGGCATCCCGTTATGAAGCAGCGCCATAAATTGATGGCGCACCGTTTCGGACACCAACGCCAAAGCAACGACAACCGCAAAGCCCAGCCAACGGCCTTCGCGAAAATCCGTAAGCCGTCCCCAGGCAACCGTTGCCGAGGCCGCAAGCAAAAGCGCGCTCAACAGCCGGGCCGGTTCGTGCGGAGCCGCCTGCCAAAAGGCCCACCCAAGCAGCACGCCGAGGATGATGCCGCCCGGCCATGAACTTCCTGTTTTTCGCAATCCTACCCGACCGACTCGCGGCACGACGGACCCGGACTGCAAAAAGAGCGTCGCTTTAAACAACCCGTGCAGCACTAAATGCACTACTGCGGCCCCGTAAGCGCCCAGGGCGCATTGCACAAGCATGACGCCCATTTGCGCCATCGTCGAACCGACGAGCTGGCGCTTGTAGTCAACATGAACAAAGCTAACGCCCGTGCCAATCAAAATCGAGGCAAAAGCGATCAGAAACAGCGCCACATGCGCCCACGTTTCGTTAAAGAGCGGAGAAAAGCGCCAAAGCAAGAGCCCCCCAGCGTTGACAAGACCGGCATGCATCACCGCTGACACCGGCGTCGGCGTCACGGCTGATTCCATCAGCCAGCGATGAAACGGCCATTGCCCAGCTGGAATGACGGCAGCCAACATGAGCAATCCGCTCATCACCGTCCTTTCCCATAGAGCGAGACGAGCCAAACGTTCCGCCGACAACGCCGAGACGAGCGTCCATTCACCGACTCTCGCCCCAAGCCAAACAGCGGTGAGGGCCGCAGCGATCCAACTTGCCAAAAACAGCATGCCCATCTGCCGGGCGACGAACTGAGCCGGCTCCCATTCTTTTTTCAACGCGGTCAACGCCACAAGCCCCGCGAGCGGCAACCCCCAGCACACTGCGATCAACCGCAAGTCGCCGGTCGCCCACGTGAGCGAAGCGGCAAATGACGTCCATGTCAAGAGCGAAAAATACAGCCGATAGCGGCGGTCGCCGTGCAAATAGCGAACCGCAAACCGTTGAATCGCCCAGCTTAGAAGCGAAATATAAACGGCGGACAGCCAGCTCGTCGCATCAAACCGCCACAGGCCGATGTCGACCGCGCCGGCGCTGATCCATCCGAATAGCGCCACCGCCCCCGGCAACAACAGCAGCCAAACGTGCACATGCACATATCGTTCCGACACGCGCGGAGACAGCCACACGATCGCGCTTAGGAAAACGACCGCAACCGCCGCCAGCCATCCCCATGCGAACCATTCGTTCCCCATTGCTATCTCCTCCCCTCATCTGCTTGCACATCGTTCGAGAGAAAAGAAAAAACCGGCTATGTCAATCAGGCAAGACGGCCGAAAAAGGCCGTTCCATTGCCTATCGATTGCCCATAGCCGGTTTATCTCCAACCAATCGTCGCTCGATTGTTTGAAGATCTCCCGTTCGTTGTCGTGCGGCAGACGACGGTCAGTTTCCCTTCAACGAACCTAAGCACGCGTAGGTTTTTTGAAGGGCTCCCGACAGCATCGTCCACTATTTTATTCTATACTTACTATACAAAAGTTGTTTCAATTATACAACAACTTTGTTGATTTGTCATGGAAAAAATTTATTTTGGCAACTGTTTCTCCAAATCGTTGAACAGCTTAAAGACGATAATCCGCTCACCCGTTCGCGTGCTTAAATCGGTATGGAAGCTTTTCACCTGCTCGCCTGTAATCTCGAAAATCATCTCTTTCAAGTCATCAACACCCGATTCCACCAAACTCGTCCGCGACCGTTTCACCGCCAGCATCCCTTCCTTCGATTCACAAAGAGCGTACTCAGCAGGTGTCAGGATGCCGTGCAGGGAAACGATAATCATATCGCGCAAAATATCGGTTTTCACTGACACCGAGCCGCGGCCGAGAAAATCTTTTTCCCATTTCGTTAATGCTTTGCTGATTTCCGATTCCATCCAACCTTTTGACTTGTTCATGCCCTGATCCCCCTAACCAACCCGCGGCTTCCCGCCGCCATCCGCCACGTTGCACTGATAAACATTATTATAGCCATAATCGATGGATGGCGCTAGAGCAAAATCGGCAAGGCGTCGACAGAAAACGGTTTCATTCGTGTTTTGCCGGGGCATGAGGCATCATCTATAGGAACAAGAGCAGCGGCCCCGCACCGGTCGCGCCTAAGCCGACACCGGCATGCGGCCGCCCCTGTTGAAACAAGAGCGTCCGTTGTTCCGTTGGCTAGCAGGGAAAACAAACGTCCTTGCCGCACATCCTGCGCCCCTATTTTTTGTTGCGGTTGGGAAAAACCAAGCCATTTCTCCTCCCAAATAACACCGTAATCCAACCTGCGCGGAAACGTCGCCAAGAACAAGCAAACCGGCTTTCTCCTTTCCAAGATGGCTACTGCTGGGTACACCGGAGCGTCCGCAGCCGGTTCAGCGCCGCCGCCAGCTCGAAGCGGCGCGGGCGAGCAAGCTCACCCGGATGCCCTTTTCGGAACGAAACCGAGCCTAACCCTTGCCGGTCCCATTGTTCTTCGATCGCATCGAGTAGTTGGCGGATGGTTTTCTTCCCGTCGAGCCATCCTTTTCGTTCCATATACAACAGCGCCGCGGCAATCGCCCTCGTTTGGCTGTCATCGACCAGCTGCTCAAGCGCATAAAGCAATAGATCGGTTTGTCCGTACTGAATGACGTGCCGTCCGCGCGCGACGGCTTTTGCTTTTTTTCCTTTTTGGCTGTTCAAACTTTCGGGCAGGGGAATGCGCTCGCGAATGCGGCCGAACGACTCTCCGCCTTCCGCTTTCCGTCCCGACGGCATCTCTGCAGCGATCCGCTTCGCCTCCCCCGTCACATCAAACGGGACGTACTGCTCCATTTTGATCACGCAATCAGCGATATCCAAGTAATCCCCCAACCCGCCGACGACAAGAACCGTCGAAATGCCGTAATCGCGAAATAGTTGACGCGCCTTGTCGATATACGGCGTGATTGGTTCGGCTTCTTTCGCCACGAGCGCCTGCATGCGTCCATCGCGGATGAGCAAATTCGTCGCGCTTGTATCTTCGTCAATCAAAAACGCCGATGCCCCCGCTTCAATCATTTCGATCATGCTCGCGGCCTGTGAGGTGCTGCCGCTCGCGTTTTCCGTTGAAAACTGCGTTGTCTCTTTGCCGTACGGCAGCGTGCCAATGAGCGGCGAAATGTCAACACTGGCGACGCTCCGGCCGTCTTCGGCGCGAATTTTCACCGCCCCGCTATCGGTGATGACAAACTCCCGTCCGTCGCCGGCGATATGGTCATACACGCCGTGCTCTAACGCCTGAAGCAAGGTCGATTTGCCGTGATACCCGCCACCGACAATAAGCGTAACGCCTTTTCGGATGCCCATGCCTTTCACTGGCTCGGCGCGGTGCGGGACAGGGATCGCGATCTCCAGCTCCGGCGGGCTTTGAAACGGCACCGCCCCGCGTTGCATCGGCTTGTCACTCACTCCGCTTTCGCGCGGCAAAATCGCGCCGTTTTTGACAAACGCCACCAAACCATGCTCACGCAAATAGCGGCGAATGGCGTGCTGCTGATCGGCAAGCTCGACCGCCGCACGAATGTCCTCTTCCCGAAGGCCGTACACCGCCCGCTCGATGACGGATGGAATTTGCTCGAAAAAGATGGTCTCGGCTTCTTTCGCCAAAATGCGCCGCCCATTCGCCGGCAACCCGACCGACAAACAAACCGTAATCGTCTCGTCAGCCACTTGCACCGCCGTCCGTTCGAACACTTTTTGC
Source organism: Geobacillus sp. CAMR5420 (assembly GCF_000691465.1). Lineage (NCBI taxonomy): Bacteria > Bacillati > Bacillota > Bacilli > Caryophanales > Anoxybacillaceae > Geobacillus > Geobacillus sp. CAMR5420. The sequence goes on along the minus strand of NZ_JHUS01000012.1, from coordinate 88,549 downwards.
CCCGGGGCATCAATCAAGACGAGTCCGCTTTTTCCCGACCCGCGCGCCCGCAGCGGCCATTGCCGCAATTCACGGTGGACGCGGCGCAAAAGCAAATCCTCACAGCGAATGCGGCGCGGTTTCGTATCGGTCCACTCCGCCGCCAGCGCCGTTTTCACCCGCGGCACGATCACCCGCACCTTGGACGGTTCGGCGAACGGATCGCCTTGCACATGGTCAATTGCGAGCGTAAACGTTGGGAACCGATACGTACCTTCGATCGCTTTATATGCCTTATAGCTTTTTTGGTCCATGGATCGCAGCCGTTGTCTGAGCGTTTCCATGAAATCAGCTCCTTTCCCTCTTCATTTGTTGCCTCAACATGCCCGAGTATGGCGAGACAACCTCTATATTGCCATTTTGAACTGTTCACTCATTGCATTGCAACAACGATCCAATCTCCGCTTCTGACACAGGCTGCCTCCAAAAATACCCTTGCCCTCCGTTGCACCCCATTTCCTTTAATATTTGAATTTGTTTCTCATTTTCAATTCCTTCTGCAACGACATCCATCGACAATTGATGAGCCATCGTGATCACAGCAGCCACAATGGCTTGGTCATCAGCGGATTGCGGTAAGTTTTTGATAAACGAACGATCGATTTTTAAACGGTCCACTTTTAACTTCTTTATATATCCTAATGAACTATACCCTACGCCAAAATCATCAATCGCCAGTTTAACGCCCGCCTCTTTTAACTGGCTTACGTTTTCGTACACGACTGCACTATCCTGCATCATAATATGTTCCGTCACTTCAAATTCCCATCGACATGGATCATCTCCATTGCTTTCAATAATGGAAAGGAGCCGTTTAGCCATGCCTGGTATTTGGAAATGGGAAGCAGACAGGTTGATGGATAAATCCACTTCGAATCCCCCTCTTTGTTTCCACATTTTCCTATGCCGGCATGCCGTAGACAGCACCCACTCATCGAGTTTTGGCATCAATCCTATTTTTTCAGCTAAAGGAATAAACTGATCAGGACGAACCCATCCAAGTTCTGAATTATACCAACGAATCAGCGCTTCTAGGCGGATCAGTTTCCCAGTAGACAGATCGTACTGCGGCTGATAATAGAGCATTAGTTCGTCTCTTTCGATGGCCCGATGCAAATGGCTTTCTAACACCGTTTCCCTAACTAGTCGCTGATTGATCGTCTGATGATAAAATTGATAAAATTTACCTTTCTCTTTCGCATGATACATGGCCATGTCCGCATTGCCGAGCAACGTATTCAAATCTTGCCCGTCAAAAGGAAAGACGCTGATTCCGATATTGGCGGAAAGAACGAACTCTCTTCCTTCAATCATCAAAGGCCGAGCTAACGTTTGTTGAATTGTCCGCAAATATGCAAGGATAGACTGATAATTCACTCGCGGCGCCACAGCGACAAACTCATCACCGCCCACGCGAGTCAAAAACAGCTTTTGATCTAATGCTGTTCGAAAACGAGCAGCCATTTGTCTCAACACTTCGTCTCCCACAGAATGCCCCAATGAATCATTAATGTTTTTAAACCGCGCTAAATCAATAAAATAAACGGCCAGCAGTCGTTCCTCCTCTTTCGTCTCTTTCAGCAACTTAGGAAACTGCTCTCTTAAAAAACGGCGATTGGGGAGACCTGTCAAATCATCATGGTTGACCATATGTTTGATTTGTTCTTCGTACTGCTTCAGGCGAGTAATATCCGTTCGAATCGACACGTATTGATACGGCTTTCCTCGTTCATCCAAAAAGGGGACAATAGTAGACTGAACCCAGTAGTAACTCCCGTCTTTCGCTTTATTTTTGATCTCTCCCCTCCATACCTTCCCTTTCCCAATGGTTTTCCACATATGTTTAAAAAATTCTCGGCTATGGTATCCTGAATTGACAATGCGATGAGTGTTTCCAATCAGTTCCTCACGGCTATATTGAGAGATGCGGCAGAAAGCCTCATTCACATATGTAATTTTTCCCGTGTGGTCGGTAATCGCAACAATCGTTGATTCATCCAACGCTTTTTGAATTGACTCGAATTCTCTTAATGTATGTAACAATTTTGACTCTAGATCTTTCAACTCTCCAGAGAAAGGAAACATAACATTCACCTCATTCTATTTTGCATCTTTATGCCCTCAATTGTAATGACAACGTATAACAATTGCAATGGCATATCGCTGGATTACGTCATCGTCCCAATTGTGTTGCATGAAGCGTTTCTGTATTGAAAACACGGCTTTCTAACCGTTGACGAGATGCCGCACAGAAAGGATTCGATGGTGCAATCTTGAGGAAGAGGCAATATTATCAAGGGCAGGCATACAAAAACACTCAGCCTGCCTTCGAACAAGGCAAGCAGCCGATCGATTAGCTGTTTTTCACCCTGCAAAATCAACCCCGAGCTCGCAGTAAAAGAGGATTTGCTGCAAAAGATCGACTTCACCGCGGCCCGTACAGCCGATACCCGGCTTCGCTCAACCGCGCCGGTTTCAACAAACCAATCTCATCATAATACCGGAGCGTCCGGCTCGTTATCCTCGCCAGTTTCGCCAGCTCATGCACCGTATATTCCATGTTCCTCACCTCCCTATTCATGACGGTATTGTCAAAAGTGTATCCTCCACACTCACGGTTTTCCCTTGAGTTTCAACGGTTGAACGAAAAAAAGCTTGCCACCCCCGTTGTTTTCGGCCATCATTGAGGTAACGACACCCAACAGCCAAAACAAAGGAGTGACAAGCTTTGTTACCTCAATTATTAGCCTATTTGCTCGAAATAATCAAGACCCAATATCAAATCATTGTGTATTTGATGGGTGTGATATTGGGAAAATCCTTGAATCTCGAGGACTTGGACGAACCCATCCAAAAGCCGTACCGGAAACTCCAGGTCGATGACCTTCCGATCATCGATGTGCCGGAAACCCTTGATTACCGGAAGCTGTTGGCAGACTATGAAGCCCAGCACGGACGTCCTTTACGGCCCATCCAGCGCCGGGCAACGGCGAAACACCGTGTTCCGGATTCGTTGACCTGCCCTCGCTGCCAGGCTCCCTCTTCTTACCTGTACGCCAATAACGGCGGAAAAGGGCAATACCAATGCAAAGTGTGCCAATGCCGGTTCAACCACCGAAACCGGTTCACCAAGCAAGCGGTCTTTCGCTGCCCGCACTGCAAAAAGACGCTGGAAAAGATCAAGGAACGCAAAGAATACAACATCTATAAGTGCAAGAACAACGATTGCCCGTTTTACCAGGCCAACCTTCGCCGGATGACCAAGAAGGAGCGCCAACAGTTTCAACAGGATCCTCAAGCCTTCAAGGTGCGGTATTTGTTTCGAGAGTTCTTGTTTGACTTTCTCCCGTTGGCTTCCTCGTCGCCCATCCAACCGAAGGTCGATTTGTCCCGGCTGGCTGCGTCGCCGCACGTATTGGGGCTCGTGTTGACGTACTACGTCAACTTTGGGATGTCCTCGAGGGAGACCGCCGCCGCCATGAAGGACATCCATGGCGTCTCGATCTCCCATCAGACGGTGCTCAACTACGCCAACAGCGCCGCGCTTTGGATCAAGCCCTTTGTCGACCGGTTCCCGTATGAGCTGTCCGGTTCGTTTTGCGGGGACGAGACGTATATTCGCGTCAAAGGGCGCTGGCATTACCTGTTCTTTATGTTTGATGCCGTCAAAAAGATCGTGCTGTCGTATCGCGTCTCGCCCAAGCGGGACACGCTCTCGGCCATCCAGGCCATCGATGATGTCCTGCGAAAGCTGCCGTCCCTCCCAGACGACTTGTCGTTTGTCGTGGATGGCAACCCGATTTACCTGCTGGCGCAACACTTCTTTGCCCAGCACGGGATTTCGTTTGACGTCCGCCAGGTGATCGGCCTGACCAACGAAGATCCGGTCTCGGAAGAGTTTCGCCCTCTCAAGCAGATCATCGAGCGATTCAACCGGACCTTTAAAGGCAACTATCGCCCGACCCATGGGTTCGGTGCGGAAGAAGGCTCGGTGTCCTTTGTGACGCTGTTTGTGGCGTATTTCAACTTTCTGCGCCCGCATGGCGCGCTCGAAGGCCGGGTGCCGGTCGTCATCTCGGAGCTCGCTGAGCTGCCGCATATGCCGGCCCGGTGGACGAAGCTGATCGCCATGGCCCAAGCGTTTCTCCTACAAGAGGAGCCCTGACTTTTTTGTCCTCCGGAGCCCGTTGAACAGAACTCCTGCCGGATTCGGCGAAGCGAACCCTTGACCAACCGAACACCGCCAAAGGTAAAATTCGGTCATGGCAAGGGCGGCTTTCCTATTGCCTTCTTTTTGTCCCCGTCGCCCTTGACGACTCTTTCCCACCTTTGGCGGGTGTTGGTCAAGGGCGAATCCGGCCCTCCGCATGCCCCACGATGCTCAATGGGATGATCTGTGTGGAGTTTTCATAGAACTTTTGACGCTACCTTCATGACGATACACCTTGACGCAACGCGAAAGTAAAGAGGAAAAAGAAAAAAGGGGCTCCTGCCCAGCCCCTTTTCCCCTGCCGCATGATCGATTTTCGGTTGTGGAAAACCATGCACGCCAATCAAGGCACCTTCATTGCGTCGACATGTGGCATTTTCGTGATTACGACCGGATCGCCCAAATCGACGTTAGGCAACGGTTGCGGCTCTCTGTTTGTTTCCATCGCCCCTGCTTGTTTCACACTAGGCAAAAGCGGCTCATCGGCCGAATTGCGGATGATGATGTGCTGGTGAAACGATGTGGATGCCTTTGGCTCTCTCGTTTTGTCTGGCTCAAACGGCTTGAGATGCAGGATGGCGGCACACACAAACAGCATCCCCGCCGCGGCGAAAAGCAGAACATTTCGCTTCATTGGCAACACCTCTATGGAAATTAGGCGATGCAAAGGAGGATTCGTTTCACCTTTGCCGCTAAACCAAAGCGCCCCAGTAAAAAAGGAGCCGCAAATCCCCCCTCTTCATCACGTCCCGCAAAACGTCCGGTACGGGCGGTCAGACGGTGGCGGCAGCTCGGCGTATTTCTCTTGCTCCGGCGAGTAGGCGTACGGGTCGGCCAACGCTTCAAGGAAACGCTCCATCACGCTGTAATCGCCGCAGTTGACCGCAGCAGCAAGCGCCTCTTCGACCCGATGGTTGCGTGGGATCACAGCCGGATTATGGCGGCGCATCCGCTCATACGCTTCTTTCTTTGACACCGGTTCGTGGCTGAGCCTTGTTTGCCAGCGCTCGTGCCACTCGCGGAACTCAGAGGAATCAAACAGCGCCATCCCCGTATACTCACCTAACGTCAACGCCCGGAACGTGTTCGTATAGTCAGCGCGGTGCACCTCCATCAGCCGCAATAAATCCGCAATAAGCTCCTGATCCCCCTCCTGCTCTTCGGCAAAGCCAAGTTTCGCTCTCATCCCGTCAAGCCAATGGCGGTGGTACCGCTTCGGATATTGGTCAAGCGCCCCTTGGGCAAGCGCGATCGCTTTTTCTTCATTCTCATCAAGCAGCGGCAACAAGCTTTCCGCAAACCTTGCCAAATTCCAGCCCCCGATGTACGGCTGGTTTCCGTACGCATACCGCCCTTCCGTATCAATCGAACTGAACACCGTCGCCAGGCTATACGTGTCCATAAACGCGCACGGCCCATAGTCGATCGTTTCCCCGCTGATCGTCATATTGTCGGTGTTCATCACCCCGTGGACAAAGCCGACAAGCTGCCATTTCGCGATCAATTCCGCTTGGCGTTCGATCACTTGTTCAAGCAAAAACAAATAGCGGTTTTCGGCCTCCTCAAAGCCAGGAAAATGGCGCCAGAGCGCATAATCGGCCAGAGCGCGCAACTCCTCTATCGTCCCCCATTGCGCCGCGTATTGAAACGTCCCGACGCGCAGATGGCTCGAGGCGACGCGGGTTAAAATCGCCCCAGGCAGCTCGGTTTCGCGCATAATGGTCTCTCCCGTTGTGACGACCGCAAGACTTCGCGTTGTCGGGATGCCAAGCGCGTGCATCGCCTCGCTCACAATGTACTCCCTCAGCATCGGCCCAAGCGCCGCCCGCCCATCGCCGCCGCGCGAATACGGCGTCCGGCCCGATCCTTTCAGCTGGATGTCCACCCGCTCGCCGCTTGGGGTGACGTGCTCGCCAAGCAACACCGCCCGTCCGTCGCCAAGCATCGTAAAATAACCGAACTGATGCCCTGCATACGCCTGCGCCAGCGGCTCAGCTCCGTCTGGAATTTGGTTTCCAGCGAACACAGCCACCCCATCTTCACTTCGCAACGCTTCCTCATTCAACCCAAGCTTGACAGCCAACGAACGATTGAACACCGCAAGCTTCGGCGCGCGCACCGGCGTGGGGAGGACTTCGCTGAAAAAGCGCTCCGGCAGCCTTGCATAACTGTTGTCGAACTTCCATCCTGCATCCAATATCGTCATCTCCTTTGCGGCCAAAACAGCCTTTTTATATGAGTTTATTGTACAGCAAAGCGGGCGACATGATAAACCGAAAACGCGCGATCCTAAACCAAAAACGAACCGTCAACGTTCGACGAAAACCACCATATTTTCTCTTTCTTTCTCGCCCCGTTTCTTTGTATAATACTTGTGAGGAGGTGAGAAAAAGTGGAAGAGAAAACAATCATTCAAGCGGTGCTTCAAGCGCTCGAACAGCATTCTGACAAAATTAGCTCGAAAATGCAGGAAATGGAGCAACGACTGCACCATGAAATGCAAGAGATGGGACAACAGCTCCGCAACGAGATGCAAGAAATGGGACAACAACTCCGCAGCGAGATGCAAGAAATGGGGCAACAGCTCCGGGCAGAAATCCGCGCTGTTGAGACCCGGCTTGAGGCCAAAATCGACTCCCTTCGTGAGGAAATGCAACAGATGAACAGACAACTGAACGAACGAATCGATCACCTTGAAGAAGAACTAGCAGACACTCAAGCCTCGGTCGAAGTGTTGACAACAAAAGTGCTCCACCACGACCGAAAACTTCGCCAACTGACCAAGCAAGCGTAACCCCTCTCAGTTAGCCAGCCATTTTCCCTGTCCACCGCACGTCAAAAACCGCTTCCGTTTCATCTTCCATGTTCATCTTGATGAAACGGAGCGGTTTTGGTGTTCACAGAACACCTACTCCCTATCAAAAAATGAATCGCGTTCGACATAGCACACTCTCAATGCATAGCGCTTGTACCAATCCGTTGAGAGAACACACTCATCATCGATTCGCTCCTTTTCCATTGATTTCATGAATAATGCTTTTGCAGCTCAGCCCACTGTTTTTCAAAGTTGACAAACGGGTCGTCTGCTTCTGGAACGGCGCGCTCGTCTTTCACCCCATTCCATTTTTTATACACGACATACAACACATACGCCGCGACAAGCGCGATGAGCGCCGGCACATTCGAAGCGCTGACAACTAACGCTGCACAGCCAATCAATGCCCACACGATTTTCCCGAACGTCGATGGGGCTTTCAAGTATTTCTTGAACGCATAGTACAATACCGCCAGCGTGATCGCTAGCCCGACAAGCGGCCCAAGATGAAACAGCAAAACAAGCGCAGCAATGGCTCCGGCGAGCAGCATCCCGATTTTTTTTCCCATCCTTTTTGCCTCCTTTCGTCTTCCATCGTACCGCAGACAACCTGCTTTCCTTCATGTTCTGTAGATATATTTTGTCTACGACTGGAGGCGTATTTTTGACCAAGATATCATGACCCAGCTTCCCTTGTGCTAAATCAGAAGCGACCAGCGTTCTATTTTTTCAATAAAAAATCCCTTCTAACGGCGAGCCCCTGTTAGAAGGGATTCTTATTTAGTAATGGGCTAGGCAAACGTTTCACTTGATGAGTACGATCGTCCTCTCTCAACAACCCCAACTTTATTTCGATTCCTGAAAAAAGGAAGAACGGATGATTTCTCCCGCTTCTTCCCTTTTATTTGTTCCCCATTCCTATTCGATTTTCCTTGATATTTCAATGATTTCACTGCTTTTTCTCTCCCACTTCTTTTCCCATAAGGAGCGGGGGATGGCCGATGTTTTTTTCCAGTAAAAATCATCCAAAGTTCAACTTTATTTTTCTTCATGAACGAGTATTTTCTGAGTGGAACGAGTTTATTTTGGGTTTACACACTCAGCCACAACTTCGCCACCGCTTCCACATGCGCCGTGTGCGGAAACATGTCCACCGGTTGGATGTAATCGACGCGGTATTGTGCGGCCAAGGCATCGAGATCGCGGGCGAGGCTGGACGGGTTGCATGAGACGTAGACGACCGTTTTCGGGCGGACGCGGAGAATCGTTTCAAGCAGCGCCCGGTCGCAGCCGACGCGGGGCGGGTCGACGATGATGACGTCCGGCTTCCAGCCTTCTTTCACCCATTTTGGCAGCCAATATTCGGCTTTGCCGACGACATAGTGCGTGTTGGTGAAACCATGCTTTTTGGCGTTGTTTTGTGCGTCTTCGATCGCTTCCGGAATCGTGTCCATGCCGCGCACTTCTTTGGCATCGCGAGCAAGCCACAAACCGATCGTGCCGACGCCGCAGTAAGCGTCAACGATCCGCTCCGTTCCGGTGAGGGCGGCCGCTTTTTTCACTTCGTCGTACAATTTCACCGTCTGCAACGGGTTGAGCTGGAAAAAGGCGCGCGCCGACAGTTCAAACGACAAATCGCCGAGCGTTTCTTGAATGTATTCGTCGCCGGCGAGCACTTCTGTCTCGTCGCCGAAAATGAGCGATGTTTTTTCGCCATTGATGTTTTGCACGATCGATTTCACTTCTGGAAGACGGCGGCGGATTTCCTCGATCAACAGCTCTTTGCGCGGAATGTCTTTTGTCGCCGTCACAAGCACAAGCTGAATGTCGCCCGTATGGAAGCCGGCGCGGACGACGATCGTCCGCACGACGCCCGTTCTTGTCCGCTCGTTGTAAATCGGGATGCGCAAGTCTTGCAAAATCGTTTTCACGATGTTCGTGACGCGCGTCGTTTGCGGATGCTGGATGCGGCATTCCGATAGATCGATGAGCCGGTGGGAGTTGATGCCGTACAGCCCGGCGAGCACCTTCCCTTCCTTCATTCCAACTTGAAACTGGCTTTTGTTTCGGTAATGCCACGGGTTGTCCATGCCGATCGTCGGGCGGATGTCAAGCTTGTCGACATCGAGGCGCCGAGCATGGCGGCGGAGCGCCTGGATGACAATGTCGCGCTTCGCCTCGAGCTGCGCCTCGTACGCCAAGTGCTGCAACTGGCAGCCGCCGCACTGGTCATAGAGCGGGCATGGCGGCTTGATGCGGTTTGGCGAGCGCTTGCGGATCCGTTTGATTTTCGCCTCGGCGTAGGTTGGGTGGATGTCCGTCGCTTCGACGACAACTTCCTCGCCCGGCAACGCGCCGGGGACGAAGACGACTTGTTTTTGAAAATAGCCGACCCCTTCGCCGTTAATGCCGATCCTCTGAATGGTCAGGGGAAATTGCTCGCCTTTTTTGATTTTGATGTTTGTTTGTTGCTTTGCCATATCGGTCCCTCTCATTCAATGCTTCGCCATAAATAAAGCGCCGCATAGCTGGCGTACGGCTTCCATCGTTCGCCAAGCGCCGCCATCTCTTTGACAGTCGGCCGCTTTTGCAGCCCGAACCATTTTTCGACCGCCCGCTGCAAGCCGATATCCGCCGGCGGGAAGACGTTTGGGCGGCCGAGGCCGAAGAGGAGGAAATTTTGCACCGTCCACGGACCAATGCCGCGCACGGCGGTCAGCCTCTCCATCACCTCGCCATCTTCCATCTGCCCGAGTTCGTCAAGCCGCAGCTCCCCCTCGGCAATGAGGCGCGACACATCGACGATATATTCGGCTTTCCGCCCGCTCAGCTGCAAGGCGCGCAAGTCATCGTACGAACGGGCGGCCACCTCTTCCGGGCGCGGGTAAAACCAAACGCCGTCCCGCTCCTCACCGAACGTTTTCACAAACCGTTCCGTCAGCCGATAGCCGACTTTTAAATGCAGCTGCTGGTGGATCAAACATTTCATTAGGCAAAAATACAAGTCAAAATCGAGCACAAGCGGCAGCCCCTCATACTCGGCAAACAGCGGCGCCAGCTCGGTCGCGCGAAAATGATCATACACCGGAGCGAGCGGCGTCCGCCATTGAAATAAATGAGAGACGCGCTCGATGATGTCTTCCTGCCGCTCCGGATGCGGTGCGGAGACGACAAAGCGAGGATCATCTTTTGTGCCGATGCTTTCAATCACGACCGGCACCTTTAAACCATCGAGATGAAGCGGCACGGTGATGCGCCGCTGCTTCAAATCAACTGACAGGAGCGGATCCAGCGCAAGCCGTTCAAGCGCGTGGGCGAAATCATACGGCGCCGGCACGGTGATCGTTCGTTTCCACATCGTTCTCACCTTTCTCATTTGTCCGTGCCCCTATTATAACGAAAAACGCCCCGTCGAACCAACTTGTTGGCAGGACGAGGCAGCGGCATATGGTTCGGTTGACAGAACGAGGCGGGTTTTCGAATGGTCCAACACACAACGTTTCGTACCGCTTTTGTGCTCAAGTGATGAAAGCGGCTTATGGGCGAAACAGCCACGGATGAAGGCCGGTCTTTTTAGCCATAAGGTCATCAAGGCTGGCGAACGTGTACCCTTGTTTGCGTAAATCGTCGATCACTTTCGGCAGCGCTTCGGCATTGTCTTTGGACACGGAATGCAACAGCAAAATCGCCCCCGGATGGATTTGTTTCATGATTTGGTCGTAAGCATATTGCCAGCCGCGCTGGCGGTCGGTTTGCCAGTCGACGAACGCAAGCGACCAAAAGACGTGATAATAGCCAAGGTCGCGGGCGAGAGATAACGTCCGTTCGCTGAAAATGCCGCGCGGCGGGCGAAGGTACATCATTCCTTTTTGTCCAGTCAGCTCTTTTGTCTTTTCCCTTACCTTTTCCAGCTCTTCCCGCAGCCGTTCATCGCTCACCACCGTCAAATCGGGATGGTGCCATGAATGGTTGCCGATGATGTGCCCTTCCGCTGCCATCCGCTTGACTAAATCGGGGGCCGTTTGCAAATAATGACCAGTGACAAAAAAGGCGGCTGGCACATGTTTTTCCTTTAACACGTCCAAAATTTGCGCCGTATAGCCGTTTTCATACCCGTTGTCAAATGTTAAATAGATCGTTTTTTTACTCGTGTCGCCTAAATAAAAGGCGTCATATTTGGCGAGCAGCTCATCGAGCTTTTTTCCCGCCGATGGGGGTTCGTGATTTTCGCTTCGCTTAAATCCCCAATGGATCGGCGCATTGCTTATGGCAAAAGCAGGGGCGGGAAAAAGCGCGAGCGCTAAAACGAGAGAAATGAGCCATCTCATGCCTAGTTCCTCCTTAGCCGCCATCTTTTCCTCTTTCTTATTGTTTTCACCCCTGACCGCTTTACGCGCGCCATTTTTTGCAAAAAAAAGCCCCAAAAGCGAGCGCTTTGGGGACAGAGAAGAAAACGGGATCAGCTTGTGAATACCAATAGCCATGTGCTTGAAATTCAGCTCTCCCTCTTACTTGAACACCGGCTCTTTGAACTGGGCCAGCTTTTCAAGCGACGATTTTTCCACATCTTCATGCAAGCTGTTGCCGTGCGAATCCATCGTGACAACAGCAGTGAAGTTTTCGACGCGCAAATGCCACATCGCTTCGGGGATGCCAAACTCCAGCAAATCAACGCCTTCCACGGATTTGATGCAATCGGCGTAATATTGCGCTGCGCCGCCGATGGCGTTTAGGTACACGCCGCCGTGTTCTTTTAACGCTTGCAGCGTCTTCGCGCCCATGCCGCCTTTGCCGATGACAGCACGGACGCCGAATTTTTTCATGATGTCGCCTTGGTACGGCTCTTCACGGATGCTTGTCGTCGGGCCGGCTGCTTTGGCGTGCCAGCGGCCTTCTTCATCTTTTAACATGACCGGACCGCAATGATAAATGATTTGCCCGTTCAAGTCGACCGGCGCGTCATGGTCCATCAAATATTTATGAATGGCATCGCGGCCGGTGTAAATGACGCCGCTGATGCGGACGACGTCGCCGACGCGAAGCTGGCGCACTTGTTCTTCCGACAGCGGCGGAACAAGGTCGATGACGCGTGTGTCGCCTTGTTCAAGCGCCGCGGCTGCTTCCGCTTTTTCCAACTCTTTTGCAAAATCGACGTCTTCGCCGTCTTGGTACAGCCATTCGATGATCTCACCAGTCGCCGGATCGATTTTCACGCCCATGCGCCGGAACGCCCAGCAGTTGTAGGCGACCGAAACGAAGAAGCTCGCCGGGATGCGGTGCATAACGCCGATTTTACAGCCAAGCAGCGTCGATTCGCCGCCAAACCCCATCGTGCCGATGCCAAGTTTGTTGGCGTTTTCCATAATGTATTCTTCGAGTTGGCGCAATTCTTCAATCGGATTGACATCATCGACCGGACGGAACAGCTGCTCTTTCGCCAACTCATAGCCAGACGAGCGGTCGCCGCCGATGCCGACGCCGATAAAGCCGGCGCTGCACCCTTGCCCTTGCGCTTGGTACACCGCGTGCAAAATGCATTTGCGGATGCCGTCCAAATCGCGGCCGGCGCGGCCGAGCCCTTCGAGTTCGCACGGCAGGCTGTACTGAATGTTTTTGTTTTCACAGCCGCCGCCTTTTAAAATGAGGCGAACGTCAATGTAATCGTTTTCCCATTGTTCAAATTTGATGACCGGCACACCTTCTCCCAAGTTGTCGCCGCTGTTTTTGCCGGTGAGCGAATCGACCGAGTTCGGGCGCAGTTTGCCGTTTTTCGTCGCTTCGGCAATGGCGGCCCGAATCGCTTTTTTCATTTCGATTTGGTTGACGCCGACCGGCACTTTGATTTTAAACGTCGGCAAGCCGGTGTCTTGGCAAATGGGAGACACGTTTTCATCCGCCATCTGAATGTTCTCGACGATCGTATTGAGCGCCATGGCCGCCCGCGTGCCAGCGTTTTCGCGCACTTTCGCCCGAGCGATCGCTCGACGGACATCCTTTGGCAGCTTCGTAGATGTTTCCACAATCAAGTCATACATGCTTTGCTGGAATTTTTCCATTTGTGCAAACGCCCCTTCCCCTGTTTATCGTCCAGATGCGGTTGTCCCATCTTTTTCTATTATACTCCGTTTTCCAGCGTTGTGTAAAAAATCTTTCTTTTTGACCTCATCATGGTTTTATTCTCATCATACGAATAGGGTAGATGCAAAGCAGCTAAAACGATTGACAAGCGTTGCTAAGGCGGCTAATAATGAACCATAGGACTTTGTCATGGAGAGAGGAGAAAGCGATGCGTTCATCCACCATGCCAGCCATTACGCCGGCGTATGACCCTTGGGAAGCGTACGTCGATATTGAAGAATATGGAAAACTACAACTAACGAATATTGAGTTTACCACAACGACGCTTTGCAATATGCGCTGCGAGCATTGTGCTGTTGGCTATACGTTGACAATGAAAGATCCCGAGGCGCTGCCGCTTGACATGTTGCTCCGCCGGCTCGAGGAAATTCCGCATTTGCGGTCATTAAGCATCACCGGCGGCGAGCCGATGCTGTCATTAAAATCCGTCGAACAATACGTCGTTCCCCTTCTCCGCTACGCGCACGAGCGCGGGGTGCGGACGCAGCTTAATTCGAACTTGACGTTGGATTTGTCTCGCTATGAACCAGTCATTCCGTATTTGGATGTGCTCCATATCTCGCACAACTGGGGGACGGTCGACGACTTTGTCGAAGGTGGTTTTGCCATGATGGAGCGGAAGCCGACGCGCACCCAACGCGAGAAATACTTCCAGCGCATGCTTGACAATGCAAAAGCGCTGGCAAATGCCGGCGTGATGGTATCCGCGGAAACGATGTTAAACAAACGGACCGTCCGCCATTTGGAAACAATCCACCGCCAAGTTGTCGAGGAAATGGGCTGCCGGCGCCATGAAATCCATCCGATGTATCCGAGCGATTTTGCCAGCGCTTTAGAGACATTGAGCTTGGACGAATTGCGCGAAGCGATTCACCATTTGCTTGACATTCGCGACGAAAACGTCTGGATGCTGTTTGGCACGCTGCCGTTTTACCCGTGCAGCGACAACGAAGAAGATGTGCGCCTATTGAAGCGGCTGTATGAAAGCAAAAACGTCACCGTGCGCAACGATCCGGACGGACGTTCACGGCTCAATGTCAATATTTTCACCGGCGATGTCATCGTCACCGATTTCGGTGATGAACCGCCGCTTGGCAACATCATTCACGATTCGCTGCCAGACGTGTATGACAAATGGCGGCGCTCAAAGCTTGCTAGGGAGCTTCTTTGCCACTGCCCGTCGGCACGCTGCCTCGGACCGAACGTCCTTGTGAAGCAGACGTATTACCGCGGCGTCGATTTTACGAAGCGGTCCGCGCGCATTGGCCGATAAAAAACGTCAAGGAGCTTTTCCTTGACGTTTTATCTTGGCTGTTCACTCACCACATACGACATGTACAGGCGATCCTGCACCGGAATCCACGCCCCAACCCCTCTTGTCGTCACGTTTTTGACGACAATTTTCTTTTTGTTTCCTTTGAGCACGACGTACACTTCCCCGTATGTTACTTTCCCTTTTTCATTCACCGCCGGAGCGTACGCGTACAAATAACCTATTTTTTTCGCCGGTACGTTGTACGGTTGGTCTTTTTTCGTGCCAAGGCCGACGACCGTGCTGAAAGAGAGCGGCAAGTTCGTCTTTTCCATCGCTTTGTTTAACATCATCCGCTTAACCGCGTCTTCATTCGGCACTTTCACCGTCAACCCGCCGCGGACGTATTTTTGCATTTCTTGTTTATAGTACAACTTTTGCGCCGTATCGCCGCCGCGGTTATCAAGGAAATTCGTGTTGACCTTTTGATATTCCCAGTTCGTCGACGTTTCGATCGACTGATAATTGAGCGGCCATTGGCCTAAATAAATCGTCGCCCTGAAGCCAACGGCCCATGGCGTGTCGGTCGCCGAAGATTCATTAAAGAGATGGATCAATTCGGGATTCTCAATTTTCACATTCGCCGATCTTAACAGCTGTTTTGTAAACGAGCTTGGTTCCAAATGCGGCAAATCTTGCGTCGGGTTCGGATACGTATTTTCTTTCGATATATCAATCACCGCACCGGGCGCCGGTTTGCCGGCAGCCGCCAGCGCCGAAAACGCCGCCGCATAAAGAAGAAGCACGCTCACGAACAGCGAAACAGCCCACTTTTTCATCGTCTTCACTCCTTTCTTCCCACGTTATTCACTGTTAGTTTCTTTCAAAATGCGCCGTTTATCCGCGGCGGCGAAAATTTTCCCCGTTTGGCGCTCCATTTCCCGCGCCCGCAAAAAAAAAAACACCCGGACGGCGAACGCCCGGATGCAGTCACTTACAGCAAGTAAAAACCGATGCCCATGATCGTATAGGCAGCGAGCAACGTCGCCCCTTCAAACCAGTTCGTATCACCATCATTTGACAGCACGATCATCAAAAGCACGGAAGCAGCCATCGCCACCAGCTCAGGAAGTGAAAAGACAAGCGGCATTTTTTCCGGAAACAAAAGCGAAACGAGCACAAGCACCGGCGCAACGAACATGGCGATTTGCAATGTCGAGCCGACGGCAATTTCCACCGCGACATTCATTTTGTTTTTGTACGCCATAATAACCGCGGAAGCGTGCTCCGCCGCATTGCCGACGATGGCCACGATGATGATCCCGATAAACAGCTCGCTCCAGCCGAATGACTCGGCGACCGTTTCAAACGTGTGAACGAGCCGTTCCGATAAATAGGCGACCGCAACCGTCGCCAGCGCCAAAATGGCGGTCGCTTTCCCTTTGCCCCATTCGGGCTCTTCATCTTCTTCCACTTCTTCTGATTTATGCTGATATACGCCGCGATGGGTGACAAGCCGGAAATAAAGGGCGGCGGCGTAAAGCAAGATCATGATGATCGAAATGCCAACGCTCAACGCAACTTGTTCGCTGTGATTCATATGCATGGTAAACACTTCCGGAATGACAAAGGCGATGAAGATGGCAAAAGTCAGCAGCCCGGCATTATGACGAGCATCATAAATGTTGAATTCTTGCCGCTTATATTTTAGTCCGCCGACAAAAAACGATAGCCCAGCCACCAAAAGCAAGTTCCCGAGCACCGAACCGGTTAAGGAAGCGAGCACGACGTCAACGAGTCCAGCCTGCAAGGCAAAAATGGAAATGATCAGCTCGACCGCGTTGCCAAACGTCGCGTTCAACAGCCCGCCAATGCGCGGTCCGGCGACGATCGCCAAGCTTTCCGTCGCTCGCCCCATATAGCTGGCGAGCGCAATGATCGTCAAACAGTACAGCACAAACATCAAGACAGTCGGCCAATGAAGAAACCCGCCGATGACCGACACCGGCACGCCGATCCATGTCATCCAAGCAAACACCTTGTTCATTTCTCTTCCACCTTTCCTCTTGATTGTTTTCGTTGCATTGACCGCCGTTTCTATGTACGATGGATAAGGGCATTCATTCGCCCTGGGAAACATCCGGCCTCGCTTGTTTGATCGGCCGGCGATTTCAACTGAAATGGGGATGCACGATGCGTTTTGCCATCTTAACCGGGATTGTCGCCGTCTCTGGTCTGTCGCAAGGGATGTTGCTGCCGCTTTTGGCGATGCTTCTTGATGAAAACGGCGTCTCTTCGTCCGTTAACGGGGCGCACGCCGCCGCCCTGTATATCGGCGTCTTGGCCATTTCGCCATTTTTGGAACGGCCGCTGAGACGCTATGGCTATCGGCTCCTCATTCTCCTTGGTGGTTTCATTGTAATATGTTCGCTTATTCTTTTTCCACTTTTTCCTTCACTTTTCTTTTGGCTTGTTCTTCGCTTTGCCATCGGCATCGGCGATCATATGCTTCATTTTGCGACACAAACGTGGATTACTGACTTTTCGCCGCCGGCTGAGCGCGGACGGCGATTGTCGCTGTATGGATGGGCGTTCGGCCTCGGCTTCACCATCGGCCCGCTGTTAGCTTCACTCGCTTCGGTCGAGAAGGCGCTTCCGTTTTATTTAGCCGCTCTCCTTAGTTTCGCCGGTTGGATCGGCGTCTTTTGGCTGCCGAACGAAAAACCAAAGCCGCTTGAACGTTCTTCGTCGACGGCCGGTCGGTTTATTGGCGCTTGGAAACAGGCGTGGCCAGCGCTTTTGTTGCCGTTTACCTACGGTTTTTTGGAAGCGGCCGTTCATTCCATCTTTCCGTTGTACGCCTTGCGCGAGGGGATGAGCGCAGAACAAATCGCCTTCATTTTGCCTTGTTTCTCATTCGGCGGCATCATCTTTCAGCTTCCGCTCGGAGCGCTCAGCGATCGGTTCGGGCGGCGCGAGATCATCACCGGTGCACTCTTGGCCGGCGCCGGTTGTTTTTTGATTGCCCTCACTGTCGGTGCGTCCACGGTTGGGTTGGCTGCCTGTTTGTTCACCGCTGGCATGTTTACCGGCTCGCTCTTCTCGCTCGGCATCGCCTATATGACCGACCTGTTGCCGAAAGAGCTGCTTCCCGCCGGCAATCTGTTGTGCGGGATGCTATACAGTCTCGGCAGCATGACAGGCCCGCCGCTTTCCGGCAGCGTGGTTGATCTCTCTGCTCACGCCTTTTTCCTTGCGGTCAGCGCTGTCCTCCTCGTTCCGGCCATTTGCCTCGTCAGCCGCCGGGAACAGGAAACAGCAGCTTGACCGTTTTCTTGTTTTTTATTTTTTATTTTTTTCAAAAAAATCGTTGACCATTTTGTTCTTTCTGTTATATAATAAGATCAAGATATCAAGTTTCTGTTTTAAAACAGTATAAAGGAGTGGCGATCATGAGCAGAACGGAACGGAAAAATATGATTGAGTTTATCGAAAAAGTGCGGGGATTGTCGCGCGAGGAACTCGCCTATATGACCGATGCAGAAATTGAATACATTTATGAGCGCTATTACCACCATCACGAAGAAATCGTTGAATAAAGCGGCGGCGGCTCGATGTGCCTGCGTTTGCATGAAAGAAGGTGTCCCCAAAGGGGAGGGACACCTTTTTTGATTGCCGTATATACGCATTAAAACAACTGCCGGAACACGATATGTTGTGCTATGTTGAACGAAGAACCACCTTTTGAGACAGTTTCTTTCAATGATAGCCGTTTTGGCCGTTGGCGCTGCCACTCGTCTTATGCTTTGGTCTGTTTTTTCCTTTTTGCTTCGTGCCCCCGTCTTTTTTCGTATGTTTCGTCACCTTGATCCCCCCTATGCCAAGATCCCCTGCATTGTTACGATATCCCGTCTCGGCACCGTTTATGCATGCTAACGCTGCCATCTTTTCCCTTCGCGCTCACAGTCAAACATGGCGTTGAGTTCCCCCCCTAAGACAAGAATCATGCCGGACAAATAAAACCAAACCATCAACACGATCATCCCGCCAAGGCTGCCATACATCGCCGTGTAGTTGGCAAAGTTGTTGACATAATACGCGAACGCCAGCGACGTCGCAATCCAGCCGGCAGTGGCAAACAGCGCGCCGCGCACGACGTTGACGCAGCGAAGCTGTTTGTTCGGCGCGAAATAATAAAGGGCAGTAAAGACGGCAAACAGTAACAGCGAGCTCGTCACCCAGCGGAACGCATTCCAAACATCCAAAAACTGTTGCGACAACCCGAGAGCAGAGAACAAAAACAGTCCGATCATCCGCCCGAAGACCGGAAGCACGAGGGCGACAACAATAACGACGATCATGCCGAGCGTCAACACGACCGACAAGCTGCGGGCCACCCAAAATGGGCGGTCTTCCTCCACATCATAGGCACGGTTGAACGCCCGCATAATGGCGCTCATGCCGTTGGAGGCCGACCAGATGGCGCCGATGATGCTTAACGACAGCAACTCCCCGTTTTGCTCGTCCATGAGGCGGCGAACGTTCGCCTCAATCAGGTGAAGCGCCTCTTTCGGCGCATATTGTCGCACAACTTCGAGAACATCTTCGTGCGGAATCGGCAAATACGCTAATAGCGTCATTAAAAACAGCAAAAACGGAAAGAGCGACAGAAGAAAGTAATACGCCAATTCCGCCGACAAGCGCGGGATTTCATCTTCCGTAAAACGGCGGGCCAACTCACGGATGAACGCCAAATTTACGACCATCGGCCGCCCTCCTTCCCCGTTTTTCCCAAGACAGGTGCACCGCCCTCAAAGTCATTTTGTTTCCTCCGCACCAAGCCGATGGTCGCGGATGATCCTCTCAAGCAAATACTCGCACCCCGAGCGGACGAGGCGATACACTTCGGCAAAATTCCCGGTATAATACGGATCAGGCACATCGTCTTTTTCCCGGTCGGGAACAAAGTCAAGCAACCGGGCGAGCACCGCTTTCGAACGGGAGCCAGCCAATCGGCGCAAATCGTTCAAGTTGGCTGCGTCCATGGCGATGATGTAATCAAATTCTTCCAAGTCACGGTGGTTCACTTGCCGGGCGCGGATGCCGGAGTAGTCGATCTTGTTTTCAGTCAAAACCCTTCTTGTCCCCACATGCGGCGGCTCACCGACATGCCAGCTGCCTGTTCCCGCCGAATCAACGACAATCAGCCCGTCAAGCCCCCGCTCTTTCACCAAATGGCGGAAGACCGCTTCCGCCATCGGCGATCGGCAAATGTTTCCAAGACAAACAAACAGCACTTTAATCATCCAAACAGCCACCCCTCTCGCTATGTCCACGGTGCTTTCCACCGTTAGTTTTCCTTCTTTCCTTTTCATCTAGCCCCTTTTTGGCCCTAGAAGGAAGGTCGGTGATGTAACGAAAAAACACTCCAGGGGGGAGCTTTCGCGAATGGATCAACAACTCTTCCGCGCGTTCACGACAACCATTTTGAAGAAAACGCGGTGTTTCACCAACCTTCTACACTGGCACTATGCATGTGCACCTACATTTTACCACATCATCCGTTTTTCATCAGAAAAGCAAGCCATGCAATCTCTCCCCATTCTTCCTGCACCTATGGTACAATACATAGTAACTTGCCATGAAAGGAGCAAACCAATGGATTTATCAAAACGGTCGGCGGAAAACGTCGCCTACATGATCGAACAGCTGAAGCAAAAGTTGAAAGTGCTGAACTTGGATGCCATCAAGCCGTCCCATTTTTCCGAGGAATGGTACGATGAATTGAGAGACATTTACGAGATGGTGATGAAACGCGAGACGTTCAGCCCAAGCGAAATGCAGGCGATTGTCGAAGAGCTCGGAAGCCTGCGCAAAAAATAACGTTCCCATCTGCTGCTAGGCAGGCAATGCAGCTGTTTCGCATAAAAACAATTCCTATCGAAAAACTATGATTGACATTATCGTCAATTGTGCTAAAATTTTAATCAATTAAATGACATGCGTTGCATACGTTGCTCGGGAGTGAGGGAGGAATTGGCTCAATGAACTCCGACAACCTGCCACCTATAGCAAAGTGCCAATTCCAGCTAAAGAAGATCTTTAGTAAAATAAGGGGCGCCCTTTCTCCCGCTCTTTCTGGTTAATGCAAGGAAGGATTTTTGCCGCCGAATTGCCGTTTGGCCGCTATATATCCGACTAATTATGTGGATTTTCTTTGATTTTATGAGGAGGAGAAACCGATGCTCACGTATGATCAGTGGGAAACGGCGGAAAAACCGTCTTTTCCGTTCGATAATGAAACAAAAGGGGCTCTTGACGTCCTCGCTTGGGCGTATCGCGAATACGGCGATGAGATCGTATACGCGTGCAGCTTCGGTGTTGAGGGGATCGTGCTTATTGATCTCATCTCCCAAGTCAAGCCGGATGCGGAAATCGTATTTTTGGACACTGGTCTGCATTTCCGGGAGACGTATGATACGATCGCAAAAGTGAAAGAGAAATATCCGGCGCTTCGCATCGTGATGAAACAGCCGCGCCTAACGTTAGAAGAACAAAAGGCGCAATTTGGCGACGAGCTTTGGAAACGCGACCCGAACAAATGCTGTGAGCTGCGCAAAGTCATTCCGCTGCGCGAGGTGCTGACCGGGGTGACGGCGTGGATTTCCGGCTTGCGCCGCGAACAATCGCCGACGCGGCGGCATGTCGAGTACATCAACAAAGACGACAAATTCCGTTCTATTAAAGTTTGTCCGCTCATTCACTGGACGTGGAAGGATGTATGGAATTACGTGTATCAACACAACCTTCCGTACAATGTACTTCATGACCACGGCTACCCGAGCATCGGCTGCGCCCCGTGCACGACGCCGGCTACAGATCCGAACGACTTGCGCTCCGGGCGCTGGGCCGGCCAAGGGAAGACGGAATGCGGTCTTCATCTCGCTTAAGGAGAGAAAAACGATATGCTCCTTGCCATTGCTTTGATCGCATCCTTTTTCTTCGCCATGAACATCGAGGCGAGCGGCGCGGCGGCCTCGATGGGCGTCGCTGATGAATCGGACGCCATTCCGATTCGTCAAGCTGCTGTTTGACAGCGACGTCTATACGGTCATCGCCATCTTGAGCGTCTGCTTGGCGACGCTTGGCGTCATCAGCTTAAAAAAACGGTCGCCGAAGAAGAACGTTCGCTTCACGAACATGGCGGCGGCATTTAATTAACATCTATCAATCTAGGAGGTTATGAACATGAGCTTAAGCACCCCGCATGGCGGTACATTAATCAATCGTTGGAATCCGGACTATCCACTTGATGAGGCGACCAAAACGATCGAGCTCTCCAAAGCCGAACTGAGCGACTTGGAGCTAATCGGAACGGGCGCCTACAGCCCCCTCACTGGTTTTTTAACGAAAACGGATTACGACGCGGTTGTTGAAACAATGCGTCTTTCTGACGGCACCGTCTGGAGCATTCCGATCACGCTCGCGGTAACAGAAGAAAAAGCGAAAGAGCTCGCCGTCGGCGATAAGGCGAAACTCGTTTATCATGGCGACGTCTACGGCGTCATTGAGATTGCTGACATTTACCGCCCAGACAAAACGAAAGAAGCGAAGCTCGTTTATAAAACGGATGAACTTGCTCACCCAGGTGTGCGCAAACTGTTTGAAAAGCCGGATGTGTATGTCGGCGGGGAGATTACGCTTGTCAAACGGACCGACAAAGGCCAATTCGCCGCGTTTTATTTTGATCCAGCGGAAACGCGGAAAAAGTTTGCTGAGTTTGGCTGGAACACCGTTGTCGGCTTCCAAACGCGCAATCCGGTTCACCGCGCCCATGAATACATTCAAAAATGCGCGCTCGAGATCGTTGATGGCCTGTTTTTAAACCCACTCGTCGGCGAAACGAAAGCGGACGATATTCCGGCTGACATCCGGATGGAAAGCTATCAAGTGCTGCTGGAAAACTATTACCCGAAAGACCGCGTTTTCCTCGGCGTCTTCCAAGCAGCGATGCGCTATGCCGGTCCGCGTGAAGCCATTTTCCACGCGATGGTGCGCAAAAATTTCGGCTGCACGCACTTCATCGTCGGCCGCGACCACGCTGGTGTCGGCAATTATTACGGTACGTATGATGCGCAAAAAATCTTCTTGAACTTTACGGCTGAAGAGCTTGGCATTACGCCGCTCTTTTTCGAACATAGCTTTTACTGCACGAAATGCGAAGGGATGGCATCGACAAAAACGTGTCCGCATGACGCGAAATACCATGTCGTCCTTTCCGGCACGAAAGTTCGTGAAATGCTGCGCAACGGCCAAGTGCCGCCGAGCACGTTCAGCCGTCCGGAAGTGGCCGCCGTCTTGATCAAAGGGCTGCAAGAACGCGAAACGGTCGCCCCGTCAGCGCGCTAAAGGAGGATCGCGATGAGCACGAACATCGTTTGGCATCACACATCGGTCACAAAAGAAGACCGGCGCAAGCGCAACGGCCATCATAGCGCCATCCTTTGGTTCACCGGGCTGTCCGGCTCCGGCAAATCGACGGTGGCCAACGCCGTCTCCAGACGACTGTTTGAGCTCGGCATTCAGAATTACGTCTTAGACGGCGACAACATCCGGCACGGGCTCAATAAAGATCTCGGCTTTTCCGCCGCCGACCGGACGGAAAACATCCGCCGCATCGGCGAAGTGGCGAAGCTGTTTGTCGACAGCGGCCAGTTTGTGCTGACGGCGTTCATCTCGCCGTTTGCCGAAGACCGGGCGCTCGTCCGCCGCTTAGTCGAAGAAGACGAGTTCATCGAAATTTACGTCAACTGCCCGCTTGAAGAATGCGAAAAACGCGACCCGAAAGGGCTGTATCAAAAAGCCCGCCGCGGGGAAATCCGTGAATTTACGGGCATCGACTCGCCGTACGAAGCGCCGGAAGCACCGGAGCTGACGATCGAAACACACCGTTATTCGGTTGACGAATGTGCCGAGCAAGTGCTCGCCTACCTGCGCAAGCGAGGAATGATCCCGGCCGCGAAAACAGACTAATTCCCTCATCCCCTGCCAAAAAAGAACGGGAGGTCATTTGACAAGGTCGTTTTCATCCCAAGGCAGACCATTTACAATAAAAGCAGCCGAGCATCCATGCCGCTTTCCGGCGGCTGGCTGAATCATGCACGAAGGGGCTGAAACAACGATGGGCAAAGTGTATCTTGTCGGCGCCGGCCCCGGCGACCCGGAACTCATTACCGTCAAAGGATTAAAATGCATCCAGCAGGCGGATGTCATTTTGTACGACCGTCTCATCAATGAAGAGTTGCTTTCATATGCCAAGCCGGACGCCGAACTCATCTTTTGCGGCAAGCTGCCCGGCTTCCATGCCATGCAGCAGGAAACGATCAACCATGCGCTCGTCTGGCATGCCAAAAAAGGAAAAACGGTCGTCCGCTTAAAGGGCGGCGATCCGTTCGTGTTCGGGCGCGGCGGCGAAGAGGCCGAGGCGCTGGCCAAACATGGGATCGAATTTGAGATCGTTCCCGGCATCACCTCCGCCATCGCGGCGGCGGCTTATGCCGGCATCCCTGTCACCCATCGCGCGTTCAGCTCAAGCGTCGCCTTTGTCACCGGGCATCGGCGCGACGGAAGTCGTGACGAGATCAAATGGGAAAGCCTCGCCAAAGGCATCGATACGATCTCCATTTACATGGGGGTTCATCACTTGCCATACATTTGCGGCCAGCTGATGAAATATGGAAAAGCGCCGGAGACGCCGGCGGCGGTCATCGAATGGGGAACGACAACTGCTCAGCGCACCGTCACCGGCACGCTCGCGACGATCGCGGCCGTCGTCGCCAAAGAAAACATCCAAAATCCGAGCATGATCATTATCGGAGACGTCGTCCGGCTGCGGGCCAACATTCAATGGTTTGAGCAGTTGCTCGCGTCATCCGCAGCCGCTGGCGCAACATCGTGAGGCGATGGCGATGGAAGCTGTTTTGTACGTCAGCCACGGCAGCCGCATTGCCGCTGCGCGCCATGAAGCGGCGCGTTTCGTCGAACAGTGCCGGAGGACCATCGATATTCCGATTCAAGAGCTATGCTTTGTCGAGCTCGCGGAACCGGACATTGTCACCGGCGTTGACCGTTGTGTCGCCCAAGGGGCGACACGCGTCATCGTCGTTCCGCTTCTCCTTCTTTCCGCAGGGCATGCCAAACACGATATTCCAGCGGCATTGGACATCGCGAGACGGCGCCATCCGTCCGTTGATATCCTCTGCGGCGCTCCGTTCGGCGTCCATGAAACAATGATCGACATCATTATCGACCGCATCAGCGAACAGTCCGCACCGCTTGACGGCGAATCGATGATCCTTCTTGTCGGCCGCGGCAGCAGCGATCCCGACACGAAACGCGACATGTCCGCCATCGCCGCACTTTTAAAAGAAAAAACAAACGTGCCGCACGTGGACGTTTGTTTTCTCGCTGCCATCCGCCCGACGCTTGATGAAGGGCTCGAACGAGCCCATGCATCGGCGTATCGGCGTGTGTTTGTCGTCCCGTACTTATTGTTTACCGGCGTCTTAATGAAAACGATCGAACGGAAGTTGCAAGGGTTCTCTGTTTCCGACAAGCAGTGGCGTTTATGCTCTTACCTAGGCTATCACCCGCGGCTTGTGCTGCACATTCAACAACAAGTATCATCGCTATCATCCGTAAAAAAAGGAGCTTGAACCATCAAGCTCCTTTTTTCATGTACTTTCGACCTCATCTATTATATGATAGAAGCAGAACAACCGTGATAAAGGAGGACTCATCGGCGTGAAAAGAGTTCATGTCATCGTGGAAGGGCGCGTGCAAGGCGTCGGGTTTCGATACTTCGTCCAACACGAAGCATTGAAGCGCCAGCTGACCGGTTGGGTGAAAAACAATGATGACGGAACAGTGGAAATGGAAGTTCAGGGGAATGAAAGCGCCCTTCAACTCTTTTTGAACACCATTGAAGCCGGAACGATGTTTGCCAAAGTCGCCCGCATGCACATCGAGCCGCACGATGTCCGCCCCGATGAAAAACAATTTCGCATTATGTACGGGAGCGGCTTTTGACAACTAGGCTCATCCCCTCAAGCAGCGGCCTTCCCGGCTTTTTCAGCCATCGAGCCGACAGAAGCGCCGGCCCGCTCGCCAAAATCCGAAGGGACAGCGTCTCCCTTGCTTTTCTGACCGCCAAACCAAAAACGGTGCTGCCTTTCCCGCTCTTCTCGCCGCTCGATTACGCCGGCCGCAAATGCGGCGCTGCATAATGGAAACATGTTTCCAAAATGGCCATGTTCGCCTGTTCATTTTTTCGCCGCGCTTCGCGACAAAGCGGGTCGAACACGTCGACAGCGGATGGCGGGTACTCGCCGCATATGTCTACGCCGAGCACTTTTTTATGGAATAAGAGCAATCGGAGGCAGGCGAGCAGCCGGGATAGCGGAATCACTCCTTGATCCCAGTTCGTGACCGCGTCTTCGCGGCGAAGAGCGTCTTTATCGATGCTGATATAGATGCTTCCGGTCGGGATGGTCTCGATGAGCGCTTTTGGCCATTCATCATGATCATCAAATGGAAGAACAGTCATGTTCGGAGATAAACGGAGTTGATGCGAAGAAGCAGTTGGGCCAACGATAACGACTTTTTGCAGCCGCGGATGCTTAAGTGCATAGGAGACCCATGAGCCGCACGAAATGACATCATCTCCTTCTTCAGCATCCGTATGGCGGTCAAAAAGAACGAGCGTAAACGGTTCGTTGATCTCTTTAAGCAATAAATATGTGACATAATGGTAGTTTCCGCTGCCGATCAGCACCGCCCCGCGCTTCCGCCGCCGCTCAAGCCGCCGCTCAATTTCAGCAAGCGCCACTTCGCTGCAATACAAATTCGTCTCCGGTACATCAGTGAGATCGACCCATTCGTGCGGAAACTGAAACAGCCGCTTTTGCGGCCGGTACACGCCGTCAAAATTAAGCATCGTGACACCATTGCCTTGAAACCCCATCGATCATCACCTTTCTTTCGTTGAATCAGCATTCAACGCTTTGTAGGTGCGGATGAGTCCAAGATGTGTCTCTATTTTGATTATACAATAGAAGTCGAAATATTTCCGCTCACACGCCTCGGTCATGTACAATAATAGAAAAACAAACAGCAAGGAGGGAGCCGCTTGCAACCGATCGACACGGCCGCCGTGCAAGAGGCGCTGAATCGTTTTGCCAATCGTGACGTGTATATTCATTTGGAAACGACGAACGGAGCATACGCCTCCCATCATAACGAAGGCTTTTATTCCGTCGGCGCCTACATCCGCAACGCCTGCATCCGCTTCACCCGCGGCAAGATCACCGGCCCCGGGCCATACCGCGTCGGACTGAAGCTTGATCTTGGCTGGGTGTACGCAGAAGGGCTGACCCATTGGGAATGGACAGAAAAAGGACAATTACTGTTGGCAGGCCATGATGATCAAGGGAAATTGGCCGTCGCCCTCGAACTAAGCGACGAACCGTTTGTGTAAGGAGGGAGTTCCGTTGAACGAACGACATGTGCTCGTTGTTTTTCCCCACCCAGACGATGAAGCGTTCGGCGTGTCGGGAACGATTGCCGAGCATGCGCAAAACGGCACGCCGGTGACGTACGCTTGCTTGACGCTCGGAGAAATGGGGCGCAATATGGGCGTGCCTCCGTTTGCCAACCGCGAAACGCTTCCACACATCCGCAAGCAAGAACTGGAGGAAGCATGCCGCATTCTCGGCATTCATGATTTGCGCCTGCTCGGCTATCGCGACAAGACGGTCGAGTTTGAGGATGAAGAAGAGCTGGCTGACCGGATCGCCGCCATCGTGGCGGAAACGAATCCATCGCTTGTCATTACGTTTTACCCCGGCTACAGCGTCCACCCCGACCATGATGCGTGTGGAGCCGCTGTCATCCGCGCCTTAAAGCGCTGGCCGAAAGAAGAACGGCCAACCGTCCATTGCGTTGCGTTTGCGAAAAACTGCGAACAAGACCTTGGCCAGCCGGATGTCGTGCGCGATGTCAGCTCGGTGATCGATACGAAGCTGGCCGCCATTCGCGCCCACCGTTCGCAAACCGAAGGACTGATGCAGGCGGCATCCAAACGCGGCGATGCGCTTGCTTGGCTCAAAACGGAACGGTTTTGGACGTATCGGTGGGATGACTAAACGTATACAGGCGCCGGCCGCACCTCCAAGCTGGCTGAACCGGCACGGCCGGCCCGCCGCCGAAAAAAGGAAGCCCGCCTTTCACGTGAGGCTTGGGCGCCTTTTTCGTTGGCATAGGCAGTGAAGAAAACACCAGCCCGCCCAACCGAATCCGGAACAGGCATTGTTTCCGCTGGAATGTTTCAGATGGGTTGCAATCCGAAAGCGGCCTCGGCGGCCAGATCCCCTTTCAGCACGGTGACGGCTTTTCCTTCGAGCTGAACCCTCTCGCCTGCCACCATCACCCGCACAATGCCGCCTCGGGCTGAAGCTTGGTAGCCGACTAACGTCGTTTTCCCAAGCTTGTCCGCCCAATACGGCCCGAGGCAACAGTGAGCGGAGCCGGTAACCGGGTCTTCCGGCACACCGAGAGCTGGAAAAAAGGCCCGCGATACAAAATCCATTTCTTCTGCCGTTGAACGGCTTGTCACAATGATGCCGCGCGCATCTACTTCTTGAAGCAGGCGGAAATCCGGGGTCAGTCTGCGTACCTCCTGTTCTGAGCCGATTTCCACCAAATAATCGAACCGGTTGCGCCCGATAAACAGCGGTTCAGCTGGCAAGGCACCAACAAGCGCAGCAGGAGGCGACTCAACCCGCACTGGCGTTTCGTTCGGAAAATCGAGCCGAATCCAACCATCGTTGTTTATAGCCGTCAATACTCCGCTGTTCGTGAAAAAGGCAATCGCTTCATCTCGGCGGTGTTCCCCGCGCTCCCACAGCACATGGGCACTCGCCAAAGTTGCATGGCCGCACAAATCAACCTCTGCTTTAGGGGTAAACCAGCGCAGACGATAGCCGCCCTCATGTGGAACTAAAAAGGCCGTCTCAGACAAATTCATTTCTGCGGCAACACGCTGCATCCACTCATCCCCAACCGGCTGCGGCAACAAGCAGACGGCTGCCGGGTTGCCGGCAAACGGCCGGTCGGTGAACGCATCGACAATATACATCGGAATGTTCATTGCTCTTCCCCTCTTTCCCCGTTTCGTTTTTTTTCGTTCGCCAATAGCTGAGCCAACTCTTCATCCCATCGGCCGCGCTGCCGGAAGGAATCAGCAGCGAGCGCCTGAAACAGCCGCTTCCGTCCCTCAGCGTCCTCCACTTCGCGCAATACGATGCCGCGGGCCCGCTGCAAAAACTCAAGATACGGCCTGTACTCTTCGCCATACTGCTCCTCAAGCTCGCGGCGAATGCGGCGAGCAACCGCCGGACTTGCCCCCCCGGTCGACACGGCAATTGTGAGCGGACCGCGGCGGACAACAGCGGGAACGTGAAAATCACACCGCTCCGGATCATCCACGACATTTACGAGTTGACCGGGTGCTGCTGCTTGCGTCACCGCTTCATTCACCTTGCGATCGTTCGTCGCGGCAATCACCAAAAAGGCCCCCGCCAAATCGTCTCGGTCAAACCGCTTTTTCTTCCAAACGATCATCCCCCCCGCGGCCAACGCTTGAAGCTCCGGCTCCGCTTCAGGCGCAATCATCACGATTTCCGCCCCTGCCTCTAACAATCCATGAATTTTCCTTGCCGCCACCTTCCCGCCGCCGACAACGACCGCCCGGCGGCCGCGAAGCTGAAGAATCACTGGATATCCCATCGCTTTCTCCTCCCGCAATACAGACGCTCCTTTGGCCGGTTTTGGGCCCGATCCTCTCGACCAACGAACACGGCTCTTTTCCTTGATCGCTTGCACTCGAGCTGTGAACTGTTGACGAAGCCATTGTCCGCCGCAACATTCGCTGAAAAGCAAGATGAAGAAAAAAAGAAGCCGTGCATCGAACACGGCCTTTTTCTTCATTATATCATCCTTGTTTCACTTCCTGAAGCCATTTCGCCAACCGTTCATTTTTCTTTTTCATATGATCGAGCCATTGCGGGAGCAGTTTTTTCATGGCCTCCTGATCATTGTTCTCCATAGCCTGTCTCGTTTGTTCATGAAGCAGATGAAGCTGCTGTTTTTCTTCTTTCGTCATCCACTGTTTCTTTTTATGTAACTGTTTCCATTCTTTCTTAAACTGTTCTTTTGTGATTTTTTTATCGACTAGCTGATCGATGAGCCGGTCAAGCGCTGCTTCGCGCTCTTTTTTCATCTTTTTGCACTTTTCTTTGATGGCCTGTTTCACATTTTCATCGTTCAACTGCTGACGCAACGCGTTCCGCTCATCCAGCACTTTTTTCCATTCTTCTTCCTGCTCAGGCGTATATTTTTGGACCATCTCCATCCACTTTTGCTCGTCAAGTCCCTCATGCTTCCACATATGGCCGACCGGCAAATGCACATCGCCCCCCCCGCCTGCATGGCTTCGAGCAGACACCCATGACGGCATCGCCAGAACGAGCGAAGCAAAAAAGGCAACCCATAATTTTCTCATCATGTGCACTCCTTTTTTCATTTCATTCACGATCCATCAACGACTAGACAGCTGGGATCAATCATTCTTTATTTTCCCTCCTTTGCGCTGCCTCCTTTCCGATCATTTACTCCTTCCTTATTTTCCCCGTTTTTTGGACATCTTTGCATAAAAAATGAGGAAACCCGCAAAAAAATCGTGTTTCCTCAGGATATTAAGGAATCGTCTAGCGAAATTTCTCTTCAATGCGCCGCCCGTAGTCGCGCAATGCCTTCGAGTTTGTCTGCCCCCGTTTCTTCATCAGTTCCGCAAACCGAAGCTGCTTTTCCGTCCGCTTTTTCTCCAGCTCCCGTTTTTCCTCATCATCCTCGCAGCAACGAAGCAAGTCCTCGAGCGTCAAAAGCTCTTTGCGCAACTCCGCTTCTTCCCTCACATAGCCGGCGTTTTTCAGCAACAAATACCCGAGTCGCAACTCCTCTGGAATGCGGGAAAGGTCTTCAATCTCAAGCGGTTTGCCGAAGCCGGGCAAGTTGTCGAACTCGCCGTTTTTCATCGCCTCGCGAATTTTCTCCTCGGCGATGCGCCAAAATCCGTCCATGTTACGTCAACTCCTGTGCCTGCCGCCTCACGCGCTGCTCGTTTAAAAACCGGACGAGCTCGTCATACGGAAGCGGCGGGGAAAAATAATAGCCTTGCGCCTCGTCGCACCGTTTTCCTTGCAAATAAGCCGCTTCGGTCTCCGTTTCGACCCCTTCAGCCAGCACCTTTACACCTATATTATGCCCGAGGCGGATGATCGCCGGCAAGATGACATCTTTTTTTCCTTGAATATGCTGAACGAACGAACGGTCGATCTTCAGCCGATCGATCGGCAAATCCGTCAAGTAGCTGAGCGAACTGTAGCCGGTGCCGAAATCATCCATGCTGATCGTCACACCAAGCCCCTTCAGTTTCGAGAGAATATCAAGCGCACGTTCTGTATCCATGGTCATCCGCTCCGTAATTTCCAGATCTAAATGGTGCGGCGGCAGCCCGGCGTCGGCGAGCAGGCGGGCGAGTTTATCCACAAATCGGCGGCTTTCAAATTCATATGGCGATAAGTTGATGGAAACGGACAAGTCAGGAAAACGATCAAGCAGTTGCTTCGTCTGTTCACAAGCCGTGCGGATGACCCATTCGTTGATCGGGATGATCATGCCGGTCTGTTCGGCAACAGGGATAAACAATGACGGCGAAACCATCCCTTTTTCCGGATGGCGCCAGCGAATCAACGCCTCCATGCCGATCACTTGCTGGTCGTGAAGCCGAATTTGCGGCTGATAGTATAATTCAAATTCCTCATTTTCAAGCGCACGCCGCAAGTCGCGTTCCATCGCCATCTTTTCATGGAGACGAATCGCCATCGGCTCAGTGAAAAAGAGAAAATCGCTCGCCGCTTTTTTTCGCACCTCGTAGCGAGCAATATCCGCCTTGCGAATCAACGTTTTTGCATCCTCCCCATCTTTTGGGTAGACGCTGATGCCGATGTTCACGGTCACATACAATTCCATCCCATTGACGACAATCGGTTCGTCGGCCACCTCAATGAGCTGTTTCGCCATTTCTTCAGCCTTTTGATGTGTGCTGTTTGACACTACTGCGATGAACTCATTCCCGCTCCAGCGCCCGATGGCCATTCCTTGCTTTTCTTTCCATTCTTGCGCCAAATGGAGGAGCACTTCGTCCCCGACAGCGTAGCCATAAAAATCGTTGATCGTTTTAATCCCACTCACTTCTAAAAATATGACTGCCATTTCATGACGATGCTGTTTCGCCTCAGCAAGGCAACGCTCCACCGCTTTATACATCGCCTCCTTGTTCGGCAGCCCGGTCAGTTCGTCATGGTTGGCGATATAACGAATCCGCTCTTCGTTTTGTTTTTGTTCTGTCAAATCGCGGACAGCGGCCACCGTCACTTTTTCCCCTTCATAATCGTAGCGGCGCCGGACGATTTCCGCCGGAAATGCGGTGCCGTCTTTTCGGCGCAGCTCGATTTCAAAGCGCTCCGGTTCCTCATGCGGACGATTCAGTTTCATTGACCCGTCAACGACTAAATCCCCGATCGGCAAATGAATCAGCTCGCTTTCCGAATAGCCGAGCAGGCGGCACGCCGCTTCATTGACCTCAACGACTTTCCCGTGCGCATAGACGATCAGCCCTTCCATCGTCATTTCCGCCAGCCGCCGCAGCCGATGCTCGTTGGATGCGAGCGTTTTTTTATAGACAGCCAACGCCTTCCGTTCCATTTGTTGATGCAAAGCGAGCAAATAGGCAACCGCTGACGCCAAAAACATGGCCATCATCGTCCACATCGCCTGTTGCCGCCCTCGCTGCAAATGTTGCTCATACGTTTTGGCATCAAAATCGATGCCAACAACCGCATCCACCGTCCCGTCCGGTTGACGGATCGGCATAAACGCGCTGATGCTTCTTCCCCATTCGTCTGTTGTCGGGTGCTGTTCCATCGCAAACCGGCCGCGGAACGCCTCTTCGATCTCTGGAAAATGGCGGCGGTAAACCGTCCCAGGCGGAACAGCTTGTTCCTTTTGGCCGTCGATGCGGCCGTTCCGATTGTAGTCAGTCGCTGGCGCTGCAACGAAATATAGCTCACCGCGCTCATTCTTTTTTAACGTATACACGCTCAACACGCGGCCGTAATGTTGCCAACGCTCCAGCACCGCCATCACCACGTGATACGCAGGCAGATGTTCCGCCCTTTCATCGAGCCGTTCGTGCCCCATGGCGACCAAATCGCCGGCGATCATGCCGGCGATTTGCTTTGCGGCTTCCTCATATTCACGATGTTCTTGTTTTTCAGCATAATTGATATAGATCATCCCTGCCCCCAAAAAAAGCAGGGAAACGGTGGCAAACACAACAGTCAGTCTCGGCGCCGCCAGCCATGGGATGCCTCCCCAATGCCGTTTTGCCATCCAATGGCCGTATACATAGACACCGCCGACCGTCAAAAAAAGGCCCAAGATATACAAGATATATTCAAGTTGATTCGACATCATCCATCACCGTCATCGATTCTTCGACGCTTTGCTTTCATTATAAGACGGCCATTCTTCGCGCTGCCTCCCTCCACCGTTCCTATTTGTTCGACAGCTTACGACATTCATCTGTCGGTCATAGGACTTGGGTATGAGACACCGTTTCCACGCTTGCGGCCATAAATCCAGGTCGGCCGAAACGAAAATATCTATCTATTGGTATAAGCCTTTAGGACGAGGTGCTATATTTGTAACGGCGCTGTAACATTATTTAATCCAACTGTAAAAAACAAGTCTAGTTTCCTCTGCTATACTCTAGTTAAAAGACGTCGAATCGGAAAAGATTTTGTCGGGGGTTAGGGAAAATGAAAAAATGGTGTTCTCTCCTGTTCGTATCCATGATCGTTCTATTTTCCTCCTTCTTTGTAAGCACTTCCAATTCAGATGCAGCCGCCAACAAAGCACGGCTCATTACCGAAGCGAAAAAGCTGATCGGCACTCCTTACCGATATGGCGGCACGACGCCAAAAGGATTTGACTGCTCCGGATTTGTCTACTATGCCCATAAAAAAGTTGGCGTCACCTTGCCTCGCACCTCTCGAGAAATGTACAAAAAAGGTACATACGTACATAAGTCCCAATTACAGCCGGGGGATTTAGTGTTTTTCGACACTTCTAAACAGACGAAAGGCGTCTCCCACGTAGCTATTTACATCGGCAACAATCAAGTCATCCATGCCGTTTCCCGCGGTGTGAAAATCGACAGCTTAAACAGCAGCTACTGGAAAACGAAATATGTCGGAGCCAAACGGCTGTAACAGCTCCGTCGGAAAAGCTCTCTGTCATATTAAGTCCGCTTAATAGACAGGGGGTTTTTATTATGCAAAAAAAAGCGGCCCTCCCAAACCGGAGAGCCCAATGCTATATTTCATAGGGGATCGGGGGAATACTTGGAAAACGTTACGCTATTATTCATTTCCTCCCTTTTCGTTTTTTATACATGAGATCAAAAAATTTTTATGCACAGCGAATGATTCTAGCAGACTTGACACTCCACACGCCTAAAAGTGGACGATTTGACGGCTGATTTTATGGTTCATATCCTTCATCCAGCGGGACTCTTTATGGCCGATTTTGCGAATCATATGGAGCTTCTTGGCTTTGCCCAATGTTCGCCGCAGAGCCGCATATCGCCTGCGAATGAAGGCGCATTGATTTCCTTTGAAAAACAGCGATTTCGTCCCGACACTAGCCACCGCGATATATCGCAGCCCTAGGTCAACCCCCATCACGTTTGTTTCTTCCCGTTGTTTGGTTTCAAACGTGATGGCGACAGCGAAGTACCATTTCTTTTTCTTTTTGTAGAGCTTGGCTGCCCCTTGTTTGGCGGTTCCATCCAGCAGTCGATTCAGCCATGCTTCTTGATAGGGGCGCGTGACCACAGGCACGCCGATTCGCTTCTCTAATGTTGGGAATGAAACAGTGTAGAACTCTCCCTTTCGTTTGACTTTCCAATTTTGATTGTTGAAGCAACACCACTGTTTGCGAAATTTCTTTGACTTCTGATGTTTCTTTTGAGACTTTACGTCTCGAATGGTCTGGCAGGCAATGGCGGAAGGAAACCGTTGTGACGAAAACTCTTTAAAAATTTTACTCGTCGCTTTATTCAGCTCGGGATGATCCAACAGCCAATTCGCAAATTGGGTGTTGATATCGGACATCCGCTCATACATCTCTTGCTTGGCTTTGGTTGGCTTGTGGAGTTCCAATTTCAAGGTGATGGTGGGCATCATTTCACCTCCTCCCTTTTATAATACTCCAATGCTCGCTTTCATCCCAACTTGAAAGAGCTGGGTTTTCCCGCTCGCATTTTATAATGGAAAAGGTGTCCCACTGCTTTCGGGACACCTTCTTTTTTGCTTCAAACAACCGACATTCGGCGAAAACGCCAGACTGCCGCGTTATGACGTTTTCCGAATTCGCTCTTCCTCCTTCGCCGCCTGTGCTCCTTCGACCGCTTCGAGCAACAAATCGACAATATGGACCGCACGGACTTTTCCTGTCCATCCCACCCTCTCGATGCCAAGCTTCATTTGCAGCAAACATCCCGGATTGGCAGTGACGATCGTCGTTGCATTCGTTTGTTTCGCCATTTCCATCTTATAGTCCAAAATTTGCATCGACATCTCCGGCTCGACGAGATTGTAAATGCCGGCTGAGCCGCAACAGCGGTCGGCGTCTTTCATTTCGCGGAACTCGATCCCTTCAATCGCCCGCAACAGCCGGCGCGGAGCGGACACCGTTTTCATCACGTTGCGCAAATGACACGAATCTTGATACGTAACCGTTTGCGGAGCGACGCGAAGCGGCCGTTGATCGAAGCCAAGTTCCACGAGCACTTCCGAGATGTCTTTGATCTTCGCCGCAAACGCCGCGGCCCGTTCACACCATTGCGGATCATTCTTGAGCAGGTGGCCGTATTCAAGCAAAAATGCCCCGCAACCGCCGGCGTTCGTCACAATGTAATCGACGTCCAACTGTTCAAACGCGGCGATATTCCGTTTCGCCAGCTCTTTCGCCATCGCTTTTTCCCCGCCATGCCCGTGCAGCGCCCCGCAGCACCCTTGCGACGGCGGGATGATGACTTCACAGCCCGCCAGCTGCAACAGGCGAAGCGTCGCATCGTTTGTCGCCATAAACATCGTATCCATCAAGCAACCGGCAAAAAAGGCAACCCGTTTTTTCACCGTGCCGTCCGGGCCGAGACGGTGCGGGCGCTCTTTCATTTCTTTCGCCGTCGGCACGTCCGGCAAAACGCGCTCCATTTGTCGGAACGATGCCGGCAACAGACGGAGTAAACCAATTTTGCGGACAAACGTCCGCAGCCCGGAGCGCTGGTACCATCCAAGCAGCGCCGTAGCTTTGCGCATCCGCTCTTGATGCGGAAACAATCCGGCAAAGACAAGCTTGCGGATCAGGCGGACCGGAAGCGGCATTTTTTTATGCTGGGCAATAATATCGCGCGCCTCTTCCAAAAGATGGCCGTAGCGGACGCCGGACGGACAGACTGGTTCGCACGCCCGGCAGCCTAAACATAAGTTGAGCGCCCGTTCCACTTCCTCGTCCGGTTCAATCAAGCCGTCCACGACCGCTTTCATCAACGCAATCCGCCCGCGCGGCGATTGGGCTTCCTGCCGCCCAGATTCGATATACGTCGGGCAGGATGGCAAGCAAAAGCCACAGCGCATGCAGTTCATCAGCTCATCTTCATCCATCCGCTCTTGAAACGCTTTTTGAATGAGCGCTTGTTCGGTCTTCGATGTCATCGTGTCACCACCACCCGTTTTCTCGTGCTTTTGGCGAACACTTTGCCCGGATTCATAATGTTGTTTGGGTCGAGCGCCTGTTTGATCGCTTTCATAGCGGCAATGCCGGCCGGGCCGAGCTTCCATTCCAAATACGGCGCTTTCATCGCCCCGACGCCGTGCTCGCCGGTAATCGTGCCGCCGAGTTCAATCGCTTTGGAAAAAATTTCTTCAAACGCTTTTTCCACGCGCTCCATCTCATCACGATCGCGAGCATCTGTCGGACACGTCGGATGCAAGTTGCCGTCGCCGGCATGGCCGAACGTGCAAATTTTCACTTGATACTTCGCGGCAATCTCATTGATGGCTTTTACCATCTTGGCAATTTCCGAACGCGGCACGGTTGCATCTTCCAAAATCGTTGTCGGCTTCAAGCGCGCCAACGCCGACAGCGCGGATCGTCTGGCCGTCCGCAGCGCTTCCGCCTCTTCTTCTGAGCGAGCGAGCTGGACAGACACAGCCTGTTCTGAACGGCAAATATCGGCCATCTTTTTCATGTCGCGCTCGACAACTTCCTTCGGTCCGTCCTGCTCAATCAGCAAAACCGCTTTCACATCGGTCGGCAAGCCGATGCGGGCGTAGTCTTCAACCACCTCCAACGTTGGTTGATCCAAAAACTCCAGCGTCGCCGGAATGATTTTGTTCGCGATGATTTTCGACACCGAACGGGCGGCAGCCTCCAAATCTTGATAAAGAGCAAGCATCGTCTGCTTTGTCTCCGGCATTGGGATGAGCTTTAGCGTCGCTTCGGTGATGATGCCGAGCGTCCCTTCCGATCCGACAAACAGGCGGGTCAAATCGTAGCCGGCGACGTCTTTCGCCAGCTTGCCGCCAGTGCGGATCACATCACCGTTCGCTAGGACGACCTCAAGCCCAAGCACATAATCGCGCGTCACACCATATTTCAATCCGCGCAAGCCACCAGAATTTTCATTAATGTTGCCGCCAATCGTCGAAATTTTCATCGAGCTCGGATCCGGCGGATAAAACAGCCCTTTTTCCTCAACAGCTTTCATCAAGTCAAGCGTCACAACCCCCGGCTGAACGGTCGCAGTCAAGTTTTCCTCATCAATTTCTAAAATGCGGTTCATATGTTTAAACAGAAGGACAACGCCGCCCTCAACCGGACAGGTGCCGGCGCAAAGATTCGTCCCTGAGCCGCGCGGCACGATCGGGATCCGGTATTCATTGCAAATTTTCGCGATCTCCGCCACCTCTTGCGTATTTCGCGGCGCGATGACCGCGTCAGGCAGCGATTGAAACTGCGGCGTCGCGTCATACGAATAAACGAGACGCCCGGCCTTCGTGTCATCGTAGTTCTCCGCTCCGACCACTTCGATCAGCCGTTTCTTTGCCTCATTTGGAATCAATCGTCTCACCCTTTCTGAAATTGTTTGCCTCCGCGCAGAGCGGAAAAGGGGCCGGGCTTGGCGCCTTGTTTCCACCCGCACCAAGCCTCGTCCCCCTTTGTGGCCGTTATGGAATCATCCACGACAATACCGTCGATTGCAAGTAAACGAGAATGCCAATCAAGATGATTAAGAACACGCTATGTTTGACCGTGAAGCG
Organism: Geobacillus sp. CAMR5420; assembly: GCF_000691465.1. NCBI lineage: Bacteria > Bacillati > Bacillota > Bacilli > Caryophanales > Anoxybacillaceae > Geobacillus > Geobacillus sp. CAMR5420. Next base: position 50,528 of record NZ_JHUS01000012.1, on the reverse strand, counting down.
GAACAAGTCGGATTCTTTGCCGGTCAAACCGACGGCCGCACAGGCGACGGCGATCGATTGCGGCGAAATCATTTTCCCGACAACGCCGCCTGATGAGTTGGCTGCCAACGCCAGCACCGGATCCATGCCAATCGATGTCGCCGTCACTTTTTGCAAGTTGCCAAACAACAAGTTCGACGACGTGTCGGAACCGGTGATAAACACGCCAAGCCAGCCTAAAATCGGCGAGAAGAACGGGAACAACGGGCCTGTTTTGGCCAACGCCATCCCAAGCGTCGTGCTCATGCCCGACGAGTTGGCGATATAGGCAAAGCCGACAACCGAAGCGATCGTGATGATCGGGAATTTCAATTCGTTAAGCGTTTCTACAAACGTACGCGCCCAATCTTTCCACGAGATGCCGATGATGAACTTTGTGACGACCGCCGCCAGCAAAATCGCCGTCCCAGCCGCGCCGAGCAGCTCAAGCTTATACACCGCAGCGATTGGCTGGCCGCTTGGGTTCAAAATTTGGTTGTTGAGCCCCGGCACAGGCGGCATAAACGTCAAGTGGACGCCGATAGCGTTGACCAACTTCAACAAGCCGTTTGTCCCTTCATAATGGCCGGTGAGCGCCGCCTTCACTTGCGGGATGCCCCACAGCGAGATCAACGCCGTCAGCACGAGAAACGGCGACCAAGCGCGGAATACTTCCCCGCCGCGTTGTGTCGCGCGAGCAACTTGCACAGCGGCCGCCACTTCCGACTCTGTTGCAAAGCGGAATGTGCTTTTCGGCTTCCAATATTTCAAAAAGACAGCCAACGCGACGATCGAAACGAGCGAGGACAAAATGTCCGGCAGCTCCGGCCCTAAAAAGTTCGAGGTCAAATATTGCGTCAGCGCGAACGAAACACCGGAAACGATAATGGCCGGCAACACTTCCACCGTCTTTTTCCACCCGGCCATAATGAGCACGAGATAGAACGGGATGAACACTGATAAAAACGGCAGTTGCCGCCCGACCATTTTTGAGATTTCCATCGCCGGCACGCCAGTCGGCCCTTCCATCGAGATGATCGGAATCCCGACCGCCCCGAACGCCACCGGCGCTGTGTTGGCGATCAAGCAAATGCCCGCGGCATACAGCGGGTTAAACCCCAACCCGGCAAGAAGCGCCGCTGAAATCGCCACCGGCGCGCCAAACCCAGCTGCCCCTTCCAAAAAGGCGCCAAACGAAAAGGCAATCAGCAACGCTTGCAGCCGGCGGTCTTCGGTGAGCGAGACGACCGAATTGCGGATAATGTCAAAGTGGCCTGTTTTCACCGTCAGCTTGTATAAAAAGACAGAGGTGATGATGATCCAGCCGATCGGCAACAATCCGTACACCGCGCCTTGCGTCACCGACATAACCGCTTTTCCAGCAGGCATTCTGTAAGCGATTACAGCCAACACAACAGCAAGCAATAACGTCGTCAACCCAGCGATGTGCCCTTTCATCCGCTTGACAGCCAGCGCCCAAAAGAAATACAAAATCGGAATGAGTGCAACAATGGCCGATAACCAAAGCTGGTCGGCTACTGGCGTAAAGTCCTGCTTCCACATGCAGTTTTCTCCTCCCCTTTGTGCCTGACTTAGCGGCGTTTGCGAGATCGTCCGCCCATCCTTTTCATTCTAGTCTTCTAGTCATCAGATGACCGGATAAGAAACGCCGTCTGTCTCACATTATAAAAGTACTCAACAAAAAAGACAATAGTATTTTTTCATTTTTCTAACTTTTTCTCTTATCCCCTTCTCCTTTCCGTCCGCAAAAAAGCGCTTGTCCTTCCCCTTTATGCTGTATCATAATAGACAGTGCGGATGCATTGCTTTTGAAAACGGGAAATCCATTCTTCCGAACATTGAGGTGGAACCATTGGCATTTAAACGAATCAAAACGAAAAAAATCTATGAAGAAGTGGCCGAAGCGATTTTTGATATGATCAAAAACGGCGAGCTGAAACCCGGTGACAAACTTGATTCCGTCCAGCAGCTCGCTGAGCAATTTCAAGTTGGGCGCGCCGCCATTCGCGAGGCGCTCACTGCCTTGAAAGCAATGGGGTTGATCGAACTGCGGCAAGGAGAGGGGACGTACGTCCGTGAGTTCGATCCGACGATGATGACGTTTCCGTTATCCATGGCGGTCTTAATGAACAAAGAAGATATTTGGCATTTGCTTGAAGTGCGCAAGCTGCTTGAGGCAGGAGCCGCCTCGCTCGCCGCCTCCAAACGGACAGAGCGCGACCTTGAGGCGATGGCACAAGCGCTTCGGCAAATGAAAGAAGGCATCGGCAGCGGTGAGCTTGGGGAGAAGGCCGATTGGGCGTTTCATATGGCCATCGCCGAGGCGTCGCAAAATCCGATGCTCACAAGCATCATGAACAGCGTCTCCGGCATGATCGTTGAAACGATGCGGGAAACGCGCCGCATTTGGCTGTTTTCGAAACAAACGACGACCGAAAAGCTGCTTGCCGAACACCAAGCGATTTTCGAAGCCATTCGCGACCAAAATCCGGACGCCGCCCGGGCGCGCATGCTTGAACATTTGACCAATGTCGAAAACGTATTGCGCCGCTACATTCGCACTCAGCAGCCAAACTGAGTGCGTTTTTTACAAAAAAGAGCTACGAATCTGAAAAAATGGTTTATAATAGACATATAGTCATCAGATGACCTGCTCACCCATCCCCAAAAAACAGGAGGGAGAAGAAGTGAAAGTATCGTTGTTTGTCACTTGCCTCATCGACCTCTTTTACACGAATGCCGGCAAAGCGACCGTCGAACTGCTCGAGCGGCTCGGCTGCGAGGTTGATTTTCCGGAGGCGCAAACGTGCTGCGGCCAGCCCGCGTATAACAGCGGTTACGTCAAAGAGTCGAAAGAAGCCATGAAACAGATGATGCGCGCGTTCGCCCACGCTGATTACGTCGTCACCCCATCCGGCTCGTGCGCGGCGATGTTAAAAGAATATCCGCATATTTTCCACGGCGACCTGGAATGGGAAGCAGAAGCGAAACGGCTCGCAGCGAAAACGTACGAGCTGACGCAATTTCTCGTTGATGTCCTGAAAGTCGAAGATGTCGGCGCCTCGCTTCGCGGGCGGGTGACGTACCATACGTCTTGCCATATGACCCGCCTTCTTGGCGTGAAAGACGCACCGCTCCGCCTATTGGAACATGTCAAAGGGCTTGAGCTCGTTCCGCTGCCGAACGCCCACCAGTGCTGTGGATTCGGCGGCACATTTTCTGTCAAAATGGGGCCGATTTCCGAACAAATGGTCGATGAAAAAATCGCGCATATCGAAGAAGTGGAAGCAGACTATTTAATCGGCGCCGACTGCGGCTGTTTAATGAACATCGGCGGCCGCATCGGGCGGCTTGGCAAACCGATTCGCGTCATGCATATCGCCGAAGTGCTCAATCAACAAAAGTAAGAGAGGGGGACTCGGACATGCCGATGAAAATTGAAAACGGTCCGTTTTGGAAGCGGGTCGAGGAAAACTTGCAAAATGATTTTATGCGCGGGGCGGTCGCCGGCATGCAAGACCGCGGCTATGTGCGGCGGCTTGGCGTCATCGAAGAGCTCGGCCATTGGGAGGAGTGGCGCTCGCTCGCCGAACAAATCCGAAAGCATACGCTGGAAAACTTGGACTATTATTTAATGCAGCTCAGTGAAAACGTTGCCAAACGAGGCGGCCACGTTTTTTTCGCCCAGACGGCCGAAGAAGCGAACGACTACATCCGCCGCATCGCCTTGGAAAAACAGGCGAAAAAAATCGTCAAATCGAAATCGATGGTGACCGAAGAAATCAACTTAAACCCGGTGCTTGAGGCCATCGGCTGTGAAGTGGTCGAAACGGACCTTGGCGAATACATTTTGCAAATCGATGACCATGACCCGCCGTCGCATATCGTCGGTCCGGCGCTCCATAAAAACAAAGAGCAAATCCGCGATGTCTTTCAACGGAAGCTGGGCTATACGAAATCGTCCGACCCCGTTGAGCTTGCGCGCCACGCCCGTGAAATGCTGCGGCGCGACTATTTGACGGCTGACATCGGCATCACCGGCTGCAATTTCGCCATCGCTGAATCGGGATCGATCACGCTTGTGACGAACGAAGGCAACGCCGATTTGGTGACCGCATTGCCGAAAACGCAAATTACCGTCATGGGGATGGAGCGGATCGTTCCGACGTTTGAGGAGATGGAAGTGCTTGTGAGCATGTTGACACGCAGCGCCGTCGGGCAAAAACTGACGAGCTACATCACCGTTCTCACCGGTCCGCGCGACGAAGGAGACGCTGACGGTCCGGAAGAATTCCATCTCGTCATCGTTGACAACGGACGCTCCTCGATTTTAGGGACGGAATTCCAGCCCATATTGCAATGCATCCGCTGCGCGGCTTGCGTCAACGTTTGTCCAGTATATCGCCATATCGGCGGCCATTCGTACGGCTCGATTTACTCCGGCCCAATCGGAGCGGTCTTGTCGCCGCTGTTGGGCGGTTACGACGACTACAAGGAGCTTCCGTACGCGTCTTCCCTTTGCGCGGCCTGTACGGAGGCATGCCCGGTGAAAATCCCGCTTCACGAGCTTCTCATCAAACATCGCCAAATCATCGTCGAGCGGGAAGGAAAAGCGCCGGTCGCAGAAAAACTGGCGATGAAAGCGTTCCGCCTCGGGACAGCCTCATCGTCGCTGTACCGCTTCGGCACGAAATTCGCACCGAGCGCCTTCGCACCGTTTGTGGAGGACGGGCGCATTACGAAAGGACCCGGGCCGCTCAAAGCGTGGACGGAAAGCCGCGAATTTCCGGCGCCAAGCAAAGAGCGGTTCCGCGACTGGTTCCGCGACCGCCAAAAAGGAGGAAACCCGTCATGACGCGTGGTGCTATTCACAACCGTGACGCGTTTTTAGAAAACATCGCCCATCGCCTCGGGAGAGCTCCCCGCCTATCCGGCGTCTCCCGGCCGCAATGGGACTGTGCGCCGCAATGGACAGTGTTTGCCGGCTATAGCCAAGACGACTTGTTGGCAGTGCTTCGCGAACAATGTAAACTGATTCATACTGATTACATCGAGACGACAAGCGCCGGACTTGCTGGGGTGCTCAAGCAACAAGTCACGGCTTATGGCGGCGGCCCGGTCATCGTGCCGGATGACCCGCGCTTTGCCGAGTATGGGCTGTCCGCTCTGCTTCAAGACGAATGGCCGGCCGAGCAAATCGCCGTCCATACGTGGAACCCGGCGCTTGGACGCCAAAACATTGACGCCGCCGAACAGGCGAACATCGGCATCGCCTTCAGCGACATCACGCTCGCGGAATCAGGGACAATCGTCTTGTTTTCCCGCAATGAACAAGGGCGGGTCATTCACTTTTTGCCGAAAACGTATATCGCCATCGTTCCGAAAAGCACCGTTGTGCCGCGCATGACGCAAGCGGCGGCGATCATTCACGAGCAAATCGAAAAGGGCGGCCTCGTCCCGTCGTGCATCAACTTCATCACCGGGCCGAGCAACTCGGCCGACATTGAAATGAACTTGGTCGTCGGCGTCCACGGCCCGATGAAAGCGGCGTATATCGTCGTCACCGACCGTTGACCAAAACGAAACGGTGTCCCTTCTCGATCATGGGGCACCGTTTTTTCTTCAATATTGCCGGCTGACATCGACCGCATTGGCAAGCGGTTCGCCGGTTTCGATGCAGCGAAAGTGGTTGTTCGCAACGGTTTGACGTCTTGATCAATTCGGGCGGAACGGACTGACAGACACTTTCGCGTGATTTTTCACATCCGTAACGACCAGCAAAATCTGCCTTCCCTTCTTCTCATACACGAAAGCTGACCCCCACCTGTCAACTTGAGTCCATTGACGTTTCTTCAATTTCTCAAGATAGTAGTCAGCCACTTCCTCCGCGGAAGAAGACGCAACAACAAACTCCACCCGCTCATCCACCGAACGAATGTCACTCGCCTTTGGGTGCAGGGGAATATCGTCATACCCTAGGACTGTTTGTTGCTGCTGACACCCTGAAAAGAAAATCATGACAAGGAGCAAAACTAGCGGGATGCCTATACGCACTTCATCCCCTCCCATAGGATACTAGCTTTGGAATTAGCCCGTTTGACGGCTAAATGGATTGATCATCCATCGCGAGTAGAACGACTGAGACACGAAATTAGCGCAGTCATTCGAAAAAGATCGGTATTTCGGGTTACGCCCATTCCACCATCGATTCGCGTAGTTGACAGCTCCTTGGCGAGAGTAGTAGGTGTAAAAACCTTGAATGACAACATCGCCTCCAGCGATTGAGATAGGTGGAGTCTCTGAACCCGATGCCCCAACCTTCCGCACGTTTTCCTGTCCTCTTTTCGAATACGTATCTTGGTAGTTCATCCCAACAATCAGCCAATCTCCATCACGTTTGATCAATGTAGCCGAACAAGGAATGTTAGCCTCTTTGGTGATCACAGATTCATTCGATCCCGGAAACACGGACTCATACTCAACAGAAACCAGGGCCCGGACCTTAGCCATTTTACCATTGATCTCAACACTTTCGAAAACAGGGTGAACCTCCACATTTGAATATCGAAATCCAGCGCGATAAGCAGGTTCCAAGTAGTGCCTTCTTACGTAAGCACGCTCACGGCTTTCCTCTTGTTCGGAAACACTCGGATCATAAAACCGTTTCACGTTCACCTGTGGATCAACCATCAACTGCCATCGAGCCTCTAAAGCATGGGCAACCTTCTGCTTCACAGCAGCAAGATCACTATCATTTGAAGGATTTACCACTAAGTTAGAAGCTCCAGCCAAGCTGCCTCCTGAAATGAACAGACTCGTTAGCCCTCCTACGAACACAATCAGTGAAATGACCAATCGTTTCAAGTGTAATGGGTGAAACATAACATTCACTCTCCCCTGCTACACCATTTTCCATCACCATATCAACACCAAGTCAGTTTATGAAAAAGACATCTCGAAGTCATCCTAATTTATCGATCACCCCCTTCTTTCAATGACAACTGTATATTAGTCAGATAAATGACAATGATCACTTTAAACCTGTTGGGGGTTCCTGGTTAAGAAGTTGAGTTCCATGGTCGTTTCGGAGTCGCAAAAGGGATGTAGAAACAAGTTGTGTTGTCAGCAGATCATCGCAATCGATTGATATAAGAAAGTTGAGCTCAAATCGCAATGTAAACTCGAGATTAACTAACGTTCAGCGCTTAGGACGGACAGGATGACGGAAGAAGTGAAACTCTCCAGGTTGTAGGGACAACTATTGCAAACGCAAGTCATTTCCCTTGTTTTTCGTCTTACCTACTTTTCAATCCATGGCCTCTTTATAACAAAATTGAATTCACCAAATCATTCGTATTTTCCGCAATGAGTCAGTCTTTACTTCAATTATATCTCCACCCCCTTTTCTTTTCACCGCCAACATAACGTCGGAACCCCGCCATTTTTTTGGCGGAATACCGACACGAGATGGCGGACTTCGAAAAGAAAACGCCCTCACCGACCGATGAAGGCGTTCGCAACACATGAAACTCTGGAATGAGCCCTAATTGTTTGGCTTTTTCCACGGCTTCCACCCTCGAAGATACATACAGATTTTAGTAACGCACGGTAGATGCCACTCTACACTTCGCTGGCTCGCGTGATGTTTTTTTGCAATGTCTTTATTGCATGAACAAATTTAGCAACTTTCGTTAGGTTGTGCCGCTCCAGCCTGAGTGTGATCGTGGGCATGGCTTCGCCCCCTTTTCTTTTGAGATTCCACACCGAAAGAGAAAAATGGCGGCTCGAAGCCATCCTCTTGAGGGATTGCCGAGCAATGCCGGCTTTCATCCCTCGATTGAAACCGTAGGCTTTCAGATAGCTTTTTCTGTAAATTTCAACAGGATTTCTAACATTCCTTCCTTCACAATGATGCCATAGAAAAAAGGCGTCCCATGTGTTTTTGAGACACCTTTTTCTTCAATATTGCCGGCTGACATCGACCGCATTTTCAAGCGGCGCTCCTGTTTCGATGCAACGGAGCGTGTCTAAAATGCTATGGGCGGCGTCTTCGGCTGACGTGAGCGCCGCGATATGCGGAGTGATGATGACATTCGGATGGGCCCATAGCGGCGAGGGCGGCGGAAGCGGCTCTTCTTCAAACACATCAAGCACGGCGAGGCGCACATTTCGGTTTTCCAGTGCGCCGACAAGCGCCGTCTCCTCGACCGTGGCACCGCGGCCAACATTGATAAAGCCCGCGTTGTGCAAACAGGCAAAAAACGTCTCGTCAAAGAGATGATGCGTTTCCTCGGTGAGCGGAAGGGCCGCGATCACCCAATCAGCGCAAGCAAGCGCTTCCCCCGCCTCTTCATGGCGGCAAACAGCCGAAAACGGCGGCGTGTCTCGGCCGCTTCGCGATACGCCGATCGGCGAAACGCCGAACAGACGAAGCGTTTCCGCGATGCGCCGGCCGATCTCACCCGTCCCATAAATGACAATCCGCTGTTCACCAAGCCGTTTCGGAGCCAGCGGCTTCCACTGCCGCTGTTCTTGATACCATGCATAAACGTCATGACATTGGGCGTCGCGCAATAAGTAGCTGAGGCAATATTCGGCGATCTGCTCGCCAAATGACCCGATCGTCCGCGTCAGCAGCACGTCCTTCTTCCATTCCCGCTTCCATAAAAACGCGTCAACGCCCGCGCCAAGTGAATGCACCCAGCGCAAGTTGGCAAGCAAAAATGGCCCGGCCGGCCGAAAGCCGACGTACGCATCCGCCCAGACGAAATCATCGTCCGTCAGTTCTTCCTCCGCCACAAAGCGAAACGCTTTATCGGGCCGCTTGTCCGGAAGAAGGGCGGCGAGCTCGGCATAAAGCCTTCCCGTCACGAGAATGCGTTGGATGTTCATGGCATCACATCACCCCCAACCGCTCAAATCAGCGTCCCTTCTTCACGCTCGGCCTTTTTATTCGTGATGTAGCCGGCAGACACGACCAAAATCGTCACGCCAGCGGCCACCGCGTAGACGAACGGGCCGTAAGAAAGGTGAAACCAATGCAATACCCCTTCATCCCCCGCCATCATCTTTCCGGCCGTCCACGCCAAAATGCCCGAGCCGACGTATGCGATCCAGCGGTGTTTTTCCATCACATGGACGATCGCTTTGGAGCCGAAAATCATGATCGGGATGCTGATGGCCACCCCAAGCGCCAGCATGCCCAGGTGCCCTTCCGCCGCCCCGGCGACGGCGACGACATTGTCCAAACTCATGACCGCATCGGCGATGATAATCGTCATGATGGCTTTCAGCAAACGGTCCGCCGCTTGCACATTGGCCTCCTCCTCCCGCTCAACGAGCACTTTATAGGCGATCCAGACAAGCAGCAAACCGCCCACAAAGTGAACGAACGGGATGTTGAGCAAAAAGACGATGACCGTCGCAAACAAAATGCGGAGCAGCACCGCCCCCGCTGTTCCCCACACGATCGCTTTGTTCCGCTGGTCGTTCGGCAGCCGGCGCGTCGCCATCGCAATGACGACCGCATTATCCCCCGACAAAATGATATCAATTGCAATAATCTTCCATAACGCCAACAGCGCCGCGGCAGAAATGGTCAACAAAAGCCCCCCTCCCCTTTGCCTTTCTTCTTCATCATACTGCAAATTCGACTGGGGGACAACTGTCGAATAGTCTGTCCGTGCTCTCGCCCTAACCAATATGGGAAAGGCTCTCTGCATCGTCCGAACTTCGCAGAAAAAGTAAAGGAGGCAAACCGTCTTCACTGATGACTGCTTCCCTATCTCTAGCGGAAAAGGTCTATATCACTGCCATTTTTTCAAACACCTATCCTTGAACGCTCTCACGCCTCTACGCCCACTATGCTTTGCCCTTCTTGAAAAAGCTGGTGATTCAAGGGGAAATGCTGTCCCCCAACAGTATTTCTCAAGTTGAAAAACCTTGCAACCCCACAACTTCCTGGCTCTTTCTCACTAGACTTCTAAGCTTTCGCTTCATCGCGGAGGGAGTGATGTTTTGCCCTTTCGCTCAACCACGCAGCCACCGCTTCAATGTCATCGGAAAAGACGCGGTCAGCTGTAATGGAGGAAACCATGCGGCGCGCCTCATGGTAAAACCGCCGCGTTGACGGGGCCATGCGCTCGATGCCGCGTTCCTCCACCGCCTGCAAAGCGCAAATGAGCTCAATCGCCAACACTTTTCGAGCGTTTTGCACGATCATGTACGCATGGCGGGCGGCGGTCGTTCCCATGCTGACATGGTCTTCCTGGTTGGCCGATGACGGAATCGAATCGACGCTGGCCGGATGGGCGAGCGTCTTGTTTTCCGATACGAGCGAAGCGGCGACATATTGCATAATCATCGCTCCCGACTGCAAGCCAGGCTGTGGGCTTAAAAACGGCGGCAAGCCTTCGCTAAGCTGCGGATTGACGAGCCGTTCGATGCGGCGTTCGCTGATGTTGGCCAGCTCCGCCACCGCGATTTTCAACAAATCCATGGCGATCGCAACGGGCTGGCCGTGAAAGTTGCCGCCAGAGAGCACCGTCCCGTCCGCAAAAATAAGCGGATTGTCCGTCGCCGCATTCATTTCGATTTCGAGCGTTTCTTTTACATAGCGAAGCGCCCTAAGCGACGCTCCGTGCACTTGCGGGAGGCAGCGGATGGAGTACGCATCTTGCACGCGCCGCTCCCCTTGCCTTGTTGTGAGTTGGCTGCCAGCTAAATAGCGGCGCAGCCGTTCCGCCACCTCCGCCTGCTCCGAAAATCCGCGCGCTTCGTGGATGCGGGCGTCAAACGCGTCCACAATGCCATAAAGCGCCTCAATCGTCAGCGCCGCGATCCATTCACTGTCATACGCAAGCTGCTCCGCCTCCAAGCAGGCTAACGCCCCGACCGCTGTCATGGCCTGCGTGCCGTTAATAAGCGCCAGCCCTTCCTTCGCTTGCAAAGAAAGCGGCGAAATCCCTGCTTTTGAGAGCGCCTGATGAGCAGACATCCGCCGCCCTTCGTACATCACGTCACCCTCGCCGACCAGCGCCAGCGCCAAATGGGCGAGCGGCGCTAAATCGCCGCTGGCGCCGAGGGAACCTTGCTGCGGCACGATCGGATGGATGCCGGCGTTCAAAAACGCGAGCAGCTGCTCAATGACCGCCGGACGCACGCCGGAATACCCTTTCAACAACGCATTCGCCCGCAAAAGAAGCATCGCCCTCACGACATCTTCGGCAAATGGCTCGCCGACCGCGCAGGCGTGCGAGCGAAGAAGATTGATTTGCAGCTGTTCAAGGTCGCTTCCTTCAATGCGCACATCGGCGAGTTTGCCAAAACCCGTATTCACGCCATAGATCGTCCGTCCATTGGAGATCGCTTGTTCCACTGCCGCGCGGCTTTTCTCGACAGCCCTCATGCTTTCCTCCGCAGCCGCCACCCGCTCCCGCTCATAGACAACACGTCTTACCTCATCGATTGTCAATGTATGTCCGGTCAATACGATCATCATTCCATCCCCTTCGTTTGTTTTCCTAATCGAACGCCTGGGCAAATAAAAAGGAGGCGCCTGCCATATGGCAACATTCGCCTCCTCATGACTCATCGCTCTAGGCATGGATCGCTCCTATATATGATTGATTCCGAGCCCGGCCGCCTCGTGCTCGAGCCCGCGCACCGGGGCGCCGATCGTCCCGTACAACGCAACGGCGATCCATTCCCCTTCGTTCGGTTGTTCATACGACATACCGCGCACTACGGCGAAACGAAGGCCAGCGGTTCTCAACAAATCTCCCAGCTCTACCTGCCCTCTCGTCACGCCATGCACTGCCTCTAAAATCGCATGGTATAAGGCGTGCATCTCGCGGTACACGCCGCCGTCCACCACTCCATGCCGCTTTGCCGCCGTCTCAATCGCCGCGACGATTTTTTGCGGCTCCATCGCCCCGACCCGCCCTTGGCAATAGCGCCAAGCGAGCGCCTCAAGCTGGTTGAGGATCAGGTCTTCCTCTCCCTCGTCCAGCATCGCCAGCAGCAATGCCAGCCGGCCGATGCGCGCTTGTCGTGTTTCCATTGCTTCTACACACCTATTGGTCTTTTTTTCTATTGTATGATGACAATGAAAGCGATGTCAATGATGAATTTCCATTTTTTAGCACATTAAAACATTAACAGGCTGAACGATCGCCTTTATGCTTCTGGATGGAAAATAGTTAGAAACATCTGCCTCGTGGCGAGCTATGGGCGAATCCCTCTTCTCGTCTTACCATGATCAATTCTGGTTTCCATTTTTTTGATTATATGATATCATATAAATATCAAATCGACACTATTAGGGGGATAGGTATGAGAGAACAAGAAGCATGGCGCATGGATGGATTTATCGGCATCGGATGCATCGCTCTTTTCGTTCTGGCTGGTTTTGTCAGCCTCATTCAAGCGCAGCTCTTATTGGCCGTTTTCTGCTTCGCCCTTGCCGCCTTCTTGGCGACTGGCATCACGATCGTTCAGCCGAATCAAGCAAAAGTGATCATTTTTTTCGGCCGCTACTTTGGCACGATTCGCGACAGCGGGCTGTTTTTCACCGTGCCGCTCACCGTTCGAAAGAAAGTATCGCTGCGCGTGCGCAACTTCACGAGCAACAAGTTGAAAGTGAACGATGTTCAAGGCAATCCAATTGAAATTGCCGCCGTCGTCGTCTTCCGCGTCATTGATTCAGCCAAGGCGGTGTTTGACGTTGATGATTATGAACAATTCGTCGAGATTCAAAGTGAAGCCGCTATCCGCCATGTGGCGACAAAATATCCGTACGACACGTTTGAAGACGATAACGACATTACGCTGCGCGGCAATGCGGATGTCATTTCCGATGAGCTTGCCCAAGAATTGCAAGAACGGCTGCGCATTGCCGGAGTTGACGTGATGGAAGCGCGCCTCACCCACTTGGCCTATTCGCCGGAAATCGCGGGCGCCATGCTCCAACGCCAGCAAGCCGCCGCCATTTTGGCCGCCCGGAGAAAAATCGTCGAAGGCGCCGTCTCGATGGCGCGCATGGCGATCGAACAGCTTGACAAAGAAAACGTTTTAGAGTTAGATGATGAACGAAAAGCGGCGATGGTGAACAACTTAATGGTGGCGATCGTCTCCGAGCGCGCCGCCCAGCCGGTGATCAATACCGGCAGTCTATACTAATGGTTGTGGAGTGCAATGACAAAGAAAAAACAATTCCCTTTGCGCATTGATTATGACCTGTACGCCATACTAGAGCAATGGGCGCAAGACGAGTTTCGCAGCGTCAACGCCCAAATCGAGTATTTGCTGCGGGAGGCGGCAAAGCGCGCTGGACGGCTCGGAAAAGGAAAAAACGATCCAAAACAAGGAAGCTAGCCGATGACGGCTGGCTTCTTTCCTTTTTCAGTCATGGTCATTTGTTACAGAAATATAATGATAGCAGAGCTCTTTTTCGAAAGAGGGACGACCTAATGGCCCACCTGCTGTCGCCGCTTACAGCCATTACGAAATTTTATGGATCGTCCCGCCGCGCTTTCAACAACTTAGCCGCCTTTGGCGCCATGCGGAAGGAGGATGAGCATGGAAAGCTACTATGCTGTGCTCGAAGCGGTCGCCGGCGCGCCGGGCAATGGCGTGTTAGCCATCATCATCGACGTTGAGGGCTCAGCTTATCAAAAAGAAGGAACATGCATGTGGATTGGCGCAAACGGGGAAACGGTCGGGCTGCTGAGCGGTGGATGCCTCGAAGAAGCGGTGGCGGCCTACGCGCGTGAGGTATTGGGGAACCGCCAGGCAGCCGCTGTTTCGTTTGACTTGCGGACTGAGGATGATTGGTCGTGGGGGCAGGGCGCCGGCTGCAACGGCCTCATCCGTGTTTGGTTTGAGCCGGTGACGGGGGACACAAAACCGGTCTGGCTGGCGCTCAAGCGCTGCCTTGACCGCGGCGAACATGTACTGATGGTCCGAAGCATCGTGTATCCAGACGAGCGGCCGTTTTTCCAAAGCGAAACAGGCGAACAATTCGGCGGTTGCCGCCGAACGCCGCAGCCCAAATGGCGCGAATGGCTTCAAAAAACGCCGTTTTATCAAGGGCGAAGCGGTTTGTACGAAGCGGACGGGGAAACGTTTTACGTCCAGCACTTTTGGCCAAAGCCGCGCCTTGTCATCTTCGGCGCCGGACCGGACGCGCCGCCGCTCGTCTCAGCAGCCAAAGCCGCCGGGTTTTCCGTCACCGTAAGCGATTGGCGCCCAGCGTTTTGCCATCCATCCCACGTGCCGGACGCCGATGCCTTCGTCATGGGCTTTCCCCATGAAACCGTTCCGCGGCTTCGCCTAAACGAGCGCGACTTTGTTGTCATCATGACCCACCAGTTTGAACGCGACCGCGAACTCGTTTCCTTGTTAGCCGACATGCCACTCGCTTATCTCGGTGTGCTCGGTCCGCGGCGGCGCACGGACCGCCTCTTTCCTTCCGGCTCGACGCCTCCATTTGTCCGTTCGCCGGCAGGGCTTTCCATCGGCGCACGCGGTCCATATGAGATCGCCGTCAGCATCACTGCCGAATTGATCAGCGTCCTTCGCAGGCGGTCAACGGAGAGAGTATGATGAGTCGCCCAACCATCGCTGGCATTTATTTGGCGGCTGGAGAAAGCCGGCGGATGGGAACGGATAAACGCGCTTTGCCCTGGGGGGAAAGCACGCTGGGCGCTGCCGGCCTTCAGGCTGCACTTCATTCTTGCCTTGCGCCCGTCATCGTCGTCGTCCCTCCAGACGATGCGCTCGCGTGGCTTCCGGCTGAACTTCGGAATCATGAAAAGTGCCGCTTCGTCCGTTGCGCAGCCCATCATGGCGGTCAAGCGCATTCACTTGCCTGCGGCCTGCAAGAAGCAATCGCTAGCGGGGCCGACGCCGCCGCTGTGCTGCTCGCCGATCAGCCGTTTGTCACGTCTGAAACGATCGAGGTGCTGGCCGGCCTTTATCGCCGCCACCGTCCTGATTACGTCGCCTTCACCCGCTTCGGCACGCCGATGCCCCCAGTCATTTTTGGGAAACAAATGTTTCCTGCCTTGCTTTCTCTAAGGGGCGATGCGGGCGGGCGCACACTGTTTCACCATCCGCGTTGGGGCGGTCTCTTGTATGAAGGCGATGAAACGATCGGCGTCGACATTGACACGAAAGATGATTATAAGCGTGCCATCATGGATCGAGGAGAAAAGGAGGGACGCTACCGTGGCCGTCGGTAAAAGCATTATCCGCAAAGAAGCGTGGGATAAAGTGACCGGCCGGGCGAAATATACGAACGATTTCAAAGAACAGGGGATGCTTCATGCTGCTCTGGTGACAAGCCCATACGCCCACGCGCGCATCCTCTCGCTGGATGCACGCCGCGCGCTCGCCGCCCCCGGCGTCCATGCTGTTGTGGTCGGTGAAGGGCTTCCGCTCACCGGTGAAGACATGCGCGATCGTCCGCCGATCGCCGTCGACAAAGTGCGCTACTATGGCGAAGTCGTCGCCGTCGTCGTCGCCGATACGCTCATGCAAGCCGAACAAGCGGCCCACCTCGTCCGCGTCGTTTACGAACCTCTTCCAGCCGTCGGCTCGCCGCGCGAGGCGTTGAAAAAGGGCGCTCCATTATTGCATGAACACCTCGACCGTTATGAAAAAAACAAAACGACTCATCCTGAGCCGGGGACAAACGTCGCCCACCGGACGAAAATCCGAAAGGGCAACATTGAACAAGGGTTTGCGGAAAGCGACGTCATCGTCGAAACGAGCGTATCGTTCGCCCCTTCCGATCATATCGCGATGGAAACACGCTGCGCCACGGCAGAAATTTGGCCGGACGGCACGATCCATATTTCCGCCTCCTCCCAGTCACCGTTTATGATCAAGAAGTTGCTTCATACGTATTTTGGCGAAGAAACCGGCAAAGTCATCGTTCATACGCCTCTTGTCGGCGGCGCCTACGGAGGAAAAGCGCCCGTTCAGCTTGAGCTGCTCGCCTACCTTGCCTCCAAAGCGGTCGGCGGCCGAAAAGTGAGCGTCTGGAACAGCCGCGAGCATGACATGGTCACTTCGCCCGTCCATATCGGTTTGGAGGCAACCGTCAAAATCGGCGCAACAAAAGATGGCTTGTTCAAGGCCATGGAAATCTTATTTCTATTTGACGGCGGGGCTTATTCCGACAAGGCGATCGATGTCAGCCGCGCCGCAGCCGTCGATTGCACCGGCCCGTATCATGTCGAAAACGTTTTTTGTGATTCATTGTGCGTCTATACGAATCGCCCGTACGCGACGCCGTTTCGCAGTTTTGGCCATTGTGAACAGGCCTTTGCCATCGAGCGGGCCATCGATGAGCTGGCCCAGGAACTGCAGCTTGACCCATGGGAAGTGCGGCGCAAAAACGCCATCCGCCCAGGCCACACGACGCCCACGCAAGTGCGGCTCACCAAAAGCAACGTCGGCAACATGCCAGCCTGCCTCGACCGATTGCGCGAGCTGATGCGCTGGGACGAATGGCAGCGCGTGGAATTGGACGCCTATACGGTAAGAGCAAAAGGAATCAGCGCCGGCTGGAAAACATCGACGATCGACACCGACGCGAGCTCGGGCGTCATCTTAACGTTCAACTCCGACGGCAGCGTCAACGTCATCTCCGGTGTCGTCGAAATCGGAACGGGCACGAAAACGGTGCTCGCGCAAATCGTCGCCGAACGGCTGAAGATGGATGTCGATCGTGTCCATGTCAAAATGGATATCGATACACAAACGACGCCCGAACATTGGAAAACGGTCGCCAGCCGCGGAACATTTATGGCCGGACGCGCGGCGCTTGCCGCTGCCGATGACGCCATCCGTCAGTTAAAAGACATCGCCGCCTGCGTCTTGCGGACCTCACCGGACGATTTGGAAGTCGGGTTCGGACGCGTCTTTTTGCGCGATGACCCGGCCATCTTTCTTCCGATCAAAGACATCGCCTATGGCTACAAGTTTCCGAACGGCAACGCCATCGGCGGGCAAGTGATCGGGCGCGGCCACTACATTTTGCGCCGCTTGACCCCGCTTGATCCGGAGACTGGCGCCGGCCAACCGGGACCGGAATGGGGCGTATGCGCCGAAGGAGTGGAAGTTGAGTTCAACCGTCGCGACTACACGTATCGCATTGTCAAAGCGTATGCGGTCATTGATGCCGGCAAAGTGCTCAACCCAAAGGCAGCGCTTGGCCAGGCCATGGGAGCGATGAGCATGGGGCTGAGTTTTGCCAGCCGTGAAGGGTTTCTTTTTGACAACGAACAGCGCGTGTTAAACCCGCAGCTGCGCACATACCGGCCGATTCGCTTCGGCGAACATCCGGAATACATCGTTGAGTTTGTCGAAACGCCGCAAATCGATGCCCCATACGGCGCTCGCGGCATCGGCGAACATGGCCTGATCGCCATGCCCGCCGCCTTGGCAAACGCCTTGTCGCTCGCTGCCGGCGTGCCGCTCAATGAACTGCCGCTTGTGCCTGAACTCATTTGGCGGAAACAGAAAGGGGACTCCTATGGTTCCGTTTGACTTTGCCTACTACCGGCCGCAGTCGATCGCCGAAGCGACAGCGCTGTTTGCGGCGCTCGAGCGGGACGGAAAACGACCGCTCTACTACGGCGGCGGCACGGAGATCATCACGTTGTCTCGTTTGAACCTTGTCCGCACCGCGGCCGTCATTGACATAAAATCGATCCCTGAGTGCCGGGCGCTTGAGGCGAGCGCCGATCCTCTCGTGCTTGGAGCGGCGCTCTCCCTCGCCGAGCTCGAAGAAGCAAATCCGTTCCCGTTATTGACAAAAGCGGCGCGAGAAGTCGCCGACCGGACAGCGCGCAACCAAATTACGCTCGGCGGCAACATTTGCGGGCAAATTTTTTACCGTGAGACCGCACTGCCGCTATTCGTCGCCGAGGCGGATGTCATCATCGCCGGACCATACGGCATCAGGCAATGCCGCTTCCTTGACTTGTTTCATCAACAGCTGCAGCTTGGCCGCGGTGAATTTGTCGTCCAGTTCAAAGTTGACCGTGCCACCGCCACCCTGCCCCATTTCCACCGCAAGCGCCGCAAGCAAGGGGAAGTCGGCTACCCGCTTGTGACGATTGCAGCGCTGAAAAAAGACGGGACGGTTCGCGCTGCTCTAAGCGGCGTCTGTCCGTTCCCGTTCCGCTCCGCTGAAGTTGAGGCGCATGTAAACGACCGGAGCCGCCCAGTTGGTGAACGAATCCAAGCAGCGGTTGACGCCTTCCCGCGCCCGATTTTGCACGATATTGAAGGCTCGACAGACTACCGGCTGTTCGTGGCCGCCCAGCTGCTTGAAGATATGCTTCGTGAGCTCGGAGATGAGGAAACCGTCTAAACAGGAGGTGAGCATGCGGACATGGAGGAAACGACAAAGCGGGAGCTTGTGCTGCACGTTAATGGAGAACGAAGATCGATCGTCGCTCGCCAAGCCGAAACGCTGCTGTTTGTTTTGCGTGATGGGCTGGGGCTGACCGGGGCCAAGCCAGGCTGTTTGAACGGCGACTGCGGCGCCTGCACCGTCTTAGTCGACGGCACGCCGATCAAATCATGCATGATGCTGGCTATCGAAACGGTCGGCAAAGAGATCACCTCGATCGAAGGGCTTGATGATGCCCCCATTCAGCACGCCTTCGTCCGCCACTTCGCCTTTCAGTGCGGCTATTGCACTCCTGGATTCATTATGAACGCCCACGCGCTCATCGAGCGGCACCCAAACGCCGATGAGGCGACGATTCAAGAATGGCTGGAGTCGAATATTTGCCGCTGCACAAGCTATCAAGAAATTGAAGCGGCGGTCAAAGAAGTGCTCGAAGCCAAAAAAGCAAAACCAACAGATCCTTGACGAGCAATGGATATCCCGCACCCAATCGGGATATTCTTTTTTGATGCGGTATACATCTCATCGAAAAGGCTGGTGATTTACTAGGGCAACAGCTTCCCGGAATCGCTTCTCAAGTAGAAAATCCTTGTAGCATCAGCCCCTATTTTCACACGTTCACCCATCGATCAAGGAAAACAGCGGTTTTTCACCGGCCTTCTAAATAGCTATTGACAAAAATATAACGTTAACGTTAATGTTATGTTTGTAAAACAGATCGTTCACTGTGATCACGGGAAAGCGAGGGGCCCCGAATGGAGCGATTCAAAATCGATGACGTCGCCAAAGCAACCGGCCTAACAAAACGGACGATTCGCTATTATGAGGAGATTGGCTTGATCAAGCCGCCGGCGCGCAGCGAAGGCGGCACACGCCTTTATACAGCTGAGGACATCGAACGGCTGAAAAACATCGTTGCCGCGCGCGAAGTGCTCGGCTTTTCGCTGCAGGAGCTGCAGCATTTTTTGGCGCTGAAAGAAACGATGGAGACGCATCGGGCGGAATATCGACATGAGGCCGCTGGGAGCGAAAAACGGCGTGAACTGGAACAAATCAGCGCTGGATTGCGTCGGCAAATCGCCATGCTGGAAGAGAAAATGAAGAAGATGGCCATGCTGAAGCAAGAGCTGGAACAAATGGCAGAGCGGGTAGACGCCCTCTTGCAAGAAAGGAGAGAAGAATAGTGGAGGAAGGGAGAAAAACAAAGGCGCGATGGATTACCGTCGCCGCCGCCTTTTTAGCGTTTATGGGCATCGGGATCGTCGACCCGATTTTGCCGGTCATCGCCGAAAGCATCGGCGCCACCCATTGGCAAGTCGAAATGTTGTTTACCGCCTACATTTTGACGATGGCGGTCATGATGATCCCGGTCGGTCTTGTTGTCAACCGTATCGGCGATAAACAAATGATGGTGATCGGGCTTGGCCTCGTTACGATTTTTTCGTTGTTGTGCGGCTTTGCTTCTACTATCCCGCAGCTGTCGCTCTTTCGCGCCGGCTGGGGATTGGGCAATGCGACGTTTTTCGCCACAGCCATGACGTTGTTGATCGCGTTGACGCCGCAGGCAAGCACCGCGGTCGGCCTGTATGAAGCGGCGATCGGCCTCGGCATGGCCGGCGGTCCGCTCGTCGGCGGACTGCTTGGCCAACATTCATGGCGCTATCCGTTTATCGGCACGAGCGTCTTGATTTTCATTGCCTTTTTACTCGTCACCTTTTTCGTCTATGATCCGAACAAAGGAAAGCCGAAAAAAGCGGTCGGCCTGCAAGAAATGCGGCGGTTGCTTTCGTTCCCGCCATTTTTAAAAGGGGCGGTCGGCGGCATGCTTTACTATTACGGCTTTTTCGTCGTATTGGCGTATTCGCCTTTGATCATTGGACTGTCGGCCATCCAAATCGGCCTCGTTTTCTTCGGCTGGGGGCTCTGCCTTGCTTATGGCTCAGCGGTGCTCGCCCATCAGCTTGAGAAACAATATGAACCAAGGGAAATTTTGCCATACGGTTTGCTGATGTTCGCAGCCTTATTGCTGCTTCTTGTAGTCGCCAAGCCGACATGGCTTATGGTAACGCTCATCATTTTGTCTGGGCTCGTCTCCGGACTCAACAACGCTTTGTTTACAAGCTATGTGATGGAAACATCGCCATACGAGCGGGGAGTGACGTCCGGCACGTACAACTTCGTCCGCTGGCTCGGAGCGGCCATCGCTCCGGTGCTGTCCGGCATCATCGGCCACACCATTTCCTCAAAAGCACCGTTTATGGTCGCCATGGCGCTGGCGCTCATCGCCTTTCTGTTCCTTTCCTGGCGCAAGCGCAAGACTTCGGCACCCAAAACGGCATAGCCGTAAAAAAAACAGGCGATCACAATCATTTCGCGTCTAAAATCAGAAAACGCCCGTTCCAGACGGGAACGGGCGTTGTTCACAATTCGCTTCCCGGCCGCAGCCATTTTGTCATCGTGTTCGCGGCGGCGAAGCATTGCCCTTTTTCACGAAACTGCTTCCATCCTCCTGCTTATGGCGCTCGCTGTTCAGCTATGAACCGTCCGCTTCTCGCTGATAAGAACGCCTCGTTTTTTCATCTCGTCCATATACACATCCCCCGGAACGATTTGCTCCGGCGGATAGACGCCGCGCTTTGTGATCACCCCGCGGCCGATGAGCTGAGCGACAGCAGAAATCGTGTAGGCCGTCGTACGCGCCATCGCCGTCACTTTATTTTCGCGGTCATTGAACGTGACGGTTTCGTATTCAAGCACCGTTTCTTTTCCATCTTTCCGACCGCCGACGATGACCCGAAGCAACACCACATCATCTTTTCCTTTCAAATCAAGCAGCGGCTTCAGGACGGAAAGCAGCACATCGCGCGGCTTGACTCTGCATCCATTGATCTCCACTTCCACATCGTGGCGCGTCAAATTCAAATCGACAAGCAGCTTGCATTTTTCCGCATGGCCGCGGTAGCGGATCGTTTTGTACTCGAGCCGCTTCAAGTTTGGAAACGAGCGCGAGAGCGTCGACGTCCCGCCTGAGGTGTGAAACGCTTCAAGCGGCCCGAACCGGTCGAAATAAATCGGCTCGACTTCCGAAAGGGACGGCACTTCCTGCTTTTGGCCGTTGCGGATGATCAAGGCCGGATCGGTGTAATGGTCAAGCAGCCCCTCGAGCGAAAACACATGGTTGTACTCGAGCGGCGGCTCGGGGCGGACAGGAATGCCGCCGACATACAGCAAGATGGATTCCACCTCATCGAGTTGACTCGCCCCATAGCCGGATAAAATGTTGATCATTCCGGGTGCGACGCCAAGATCGGGGATGATGGTCACCCCAGCGGCTTGGGCTTGTTCATGCAGCTCAAGCACCCGGTCGGTGATATGGCCGATATGGCCGCCTAAATCGACCGAATGGACGCCTGTTTCGATCGCTGTTTTTGCCACTGTTTCATTAAATTGGTAAAACAAGGCATTGACGACGACATCATGCCCTTTCATGGCCGCCGCCAGTTGTTGCGGATCGCCGGCATCCACCCGCACAGCGGCAAGCTTTTCGGAATGAAGCTGCCGCACCGTCTGCTCCGCCTTGGCCAAATCGACATCCGCCAACGTCACCGCCTCAACATCTTGGCTTTGCACTAAATCGCGCGCCGCTTCTTTGCCCATCAGCCCCGCTCCAAGCACGAGCACTTTCATCGTTCTTTCCCCCTCTGTCACCGATTCTTTGCCATACGCTCACATGACAGCCGCTTTTTTCACATCTTTGCCGCGACCGCTGCTTCGATTCACGATATAGGTTCCACGTTGATCTTCGCTTCTCTTTTGCCGGCCATGTTGCAAGCGACAGCCCGGTTCAATCATCGGTATCGATTTGCGCCCGTTGCAGCTTGCCGCTGAAATCGACATAAATGCTCCGCCATTCGGTGAATACGTCAAGCGCAGCGACGCCGGAGTCGCGGTGGCCGTTGCCCGTCCCTTTCGTGCCGCCAAACGGCAAATGAATTTCCGCTCCCGTTGTGCCGGCGTTGACATACACGATGCCGGTGTCCAAATCGCGCATCGCTCGGAATACATGGTTGACATCGCGTGTGAAAATGGCGCTTGACAGCCCATAATCGACGCTGTTGTTGACGGCGATCGCCTCGTCCAAACTGCGGACGGAAATGATCGATACAACCGGGCCGAAAATTTCTTCGCGGGCGATGCGCATATTCGGCGTGACATCGGTGAAAATCGTCGGCGCGTAATAAAAGCCGCGCGCATAGTCGCCCTCGCGCAATATATAGCCACCCACAAGCAGTTTCGCCCCTTCTTCTACGCCAATGCGCACGTAGCGGTCGATTTTTTGCAGCGCCTCTTCATGGATGACCGGGCCGACTTTGACTGTTTCATCCAACCCGTTGCCGATTTTCAATGCTTTCACGGCTTCAAGCAGACGCCGCTCAAGCTCCTGTTTCACCCGCTCATGGACGATGACCCGGCTGCACGCCGTGCACCGCTGGCCTGATGTGCCGAACGCACTCCAGATGATGCCGTCAACCGCCAATGTCAAATCGGCATCATCCATGACGATCACCGCGTTTTTCCCACCCATTTCGAGCGACACTTTTTTCAACAGCCGTCCGCATTTTTCCGCAATCATCCGCCCGACTTCATTCGATCCGGTAAATGAGATGACCTTGACATCAGGATGCTCGACGAGCGCATTGCCGACTGTCGGCCCGTCACCGTGGACCACATGAAACACTCCCGGCGGCAAGCCCGCTTCTTCAAAAATGCGAGCTAATTCCTGCGCCATGATCGGTGTCTCGGGCGCTGGCTTCCATACGACCGCATTGCCGGCAACAATGGCCGGAAACGACTTCCAAGTGGCGATGGCAATGGGAAAATTCCATGGCGTGATGATGCCGACCACTCCAACCGGCGTGCGGACGCTCATGGCAAATTTGTCTTTCAGTTCAGACGGCGTCGTATCGCCGAACAACCGCCGTCCTTCTCCCGCCATGTAAAACGCCATATCAATGCCTTCCTGCACTTCGCCGCGCGCTTCCTCGATCACCTTGCCCATTTCCATCGTCAACAGCCGTGCCAATTGTTCTTTCCGCTCCTTTAGCAGCATGCCGACTCGATATAAAACTTCCGCGCGTTTCGGCGCCGGCACGAGCGCCCACTGTCTTTGCGCTTCTTTGGCTGCCTGAACGGCCTCATCAATATCGTTTGGCCCGGACATCGCCACCTCGGCAATCGTTTCCCCCGTCGCCGGATTGATCACCGGCGCAAATTGCCCGGTGCTTGGCTCCTTCCATTCTCCATTGATATAGTTTTGGATTTTCACTGTATACTCCCCCCATTTTTCCAGATGATTTATTGAGATAATTTATACATTGAACGCCGAGCGATGATCGTCAGGACTTCCTCTTGGCCCGCAAGTCCTGGATCGTGGCGGCCACCGAAATGTGGTCCGGATCGGCCAATACTTCAATCACCGTCGGCTTCTTGGCCTCAAGCGCCAACAGAAGCGCTTCCGTGAACTGTTGTTCCGTCTGTACTTGGAACCCGCGGCCGTTTAGGCATTCTGCCAAACGGGCAAACGACACGCGGCCTAAATCGGTGCCGATGACCCGCCCCGGAAACTGCAATTCTTGATGCATGCGGATGGTGCCGTACATATGATTGTTAAACACAATGCTGATGATCGGAATATCGTATCGAGCGGCCGTTTCCAACTCCTGCACCGTCATCATAAAGCCGCCATCCCCGGATAAAGAAACGACGGTCCGGTCGGGAAAGGCCAGTTTCGCGCCAATGGCGGCCGGCATGCCATATCCCATCGCTCCTGACGTCGGGCCGATGTACGTGTGCCCATCCCCAAACGGGAAAAAAGCATGGAGCCAACCGGCGAAATTCCCGGCATCGTTCGTAATGACCGCATTTTTTGGCAAATGGCGCGCCAAACTTGCCATCACAGCTTCATAGAGATTGCGATGTTCCACCGGCAGCCTGGCTGTTTGTTCGTACCGTTTCCTCCGTTCAGCCGCCCATTCTTGCCAAGACGGCCGCACCGCGAGATCGAGCAAACGGGACAGCACTTCCTGACAGTCAGCCCAAACCGCGAGATCCGGTGCATACACTTTTCCGAATCCATCGCTGTCAATATCGATGTGAATCAGCGTCTGATTGGGAGAGAGCAAACGGTAATCTTGTGTCGTTACTTCCGATAGCCGCGTTCCCAATGCCATCACCACATCCGCCTGCTCGGCCGTTTCGATGACCGCTTTGGGCGACCCTAGACCTAGGTGTCCGACATAGCACGGATGGTTGTGGGGAAACACGTCATGCCGCCGGAACGCCGCCATGACCGGAAGTGCATACTTTTCCGCCCATAAGCGCAGCAACTGCTCCGCTCCCGACCATTTGACGCCGCCGCCGGCAATCACGAGCGGCCGTTTGGCGCGCTTCAGAATCTCTTCAATGTGCTGTATATCTTCTTGCCTTGGTGCCGGCTTCGGCACATCGGTCTCGGCTATCACTGCTTCCGCTATCGTTTTGGAAAAGACATCTTCTGGCAGTGAAACGACGACGGGGCCGGGCCGCCCTGTTTTCGCGGTGCGAAACGCCCGTTGCACCAGCTCTGGCACCCGCTCGGCTTCGCGAATTTCGACCGCCCATTTGGCGATCGGACGAAAAAACGCTTCCATATCGACTTCCTGAAATCCTTCACGCCCTAGGAAGCGGCTGTTCACTTGCCCCAAAAACACGACCATCGGAGTGGAATCTTGCCTCGCGGTATGGACGCCAATCGCCAAATTCGCTCCGCCGACCGCCCTTGTAGCCAGCACGACGCCGCACTTTTGCGACGCTTTCGCATACCCTTCCGCCATAAAGGAAGCACCCCCTTCATGGCGGGCGGAGATGAACTCGATGGATGGCTCATCATAGATGGCATCAAGGAGGGGCAAATAACTTTCCCCCGGCACACCAAACACATAACGGATTTGTTCCTGTTTGAAACATTCGACGATGGCTTGAGCCACCGTGATGTGACGCATCGTTCGCTTCATGGCGCCGATTCCTCCCAATTCACTTGCTTCCATCGTTCAACGGCTTGCTCTAGACGCTCGAGCGGCGCTGACAGCGATACGCGGACATATCCTTCCCCTGCGGATCCAAACGCTGTTCCCGGTGTTACGATGACTCCCGCTTCTTCCAGCAGTTTGGCGGCAAATCGTTCGGACGAGTATCCGTCATAGACCGGGATCCACAAGAAAAAGGTCGCTTTCGGCCGCTGCACGTCGATGCCCAGTTCTCGAAGTCTCTCGACCATCATATTCATGCGTTGTTCATAAATGCGGCTATTTTCTCGAATAAACGTCCGTCCGTTCGTCAAAGCGGCCACCGCCGCCTTCTGGATCGGAATAAACTGGCACGTATCCGTGTTGCTCTTGATCACCGAAAGCGCTCGAATCATGTCCCGGTTTCCGACTACGTATCCGATGCGGCAGCCGGCCATGTTATAGCTTTTGGACAACGATCCAAATTCCACCGCCACTTCCTTTGCCCCGTCCACCTGCAAAATGCTCGGCGCTTGAAAACCGGCAAACGTCACGAACGAGTAGGCCGCATCATGAGCAATGAACATCTGGTGCTGACGGGCAAGTGAAACGGCTTCGGCAAATACATCCAAATCGACAGCGGCGGCCGTCGGATTGCTCGGATAATTGAGAAACATGATTTTCGCTTGGTCATAAACGGACGAGGGAAGCGCATCAAACCGAGGAATATAACCATGTTGCGCATCGAGCGGCAGCGATAGGCTCTGGCCGCGGGCAAAATGGACGGCCGTCCGGTAGACAGGATAGCCCGGATCAGGCACTAAGGCGAGCTCGCCGGGATTGAGAACGGCTTGCAGCAAATGGACGATTCCTTCTTTCGAGCCGATTAACGCCAACACCTCGGTCTCCGGATCGAGCTTGACGCCATATTCCCGTTCATAAAAACGCGCGACCGCTTCCCGATACTCCCTGCAGCCGCCATACGGCGAATACGTATAGTGTTCTGGCGCATCGAGCGCTTCTTTCAACGCTTCGATGACAAAGGAAGGGGGCGGCAAATCGGGGGCGCCGATCCCTAAATCAATGACATCGACCCCGAGCTTTAGCAATTCTTCTTTTTTCTTCTGAAATCGGGAGAACAAATATGGCGGCATCGTCTGCACAATATCGGAAAATGTGTTCAATCCCATCCCTCCTCATGGCCCTTCGTTTCAGTTTATGCGCACGCCCATCACCCTCATGCCCGTCTCACGTTCAAGAAGCAGCCTATCATACCAATGGCTTTCTCACATCAAGACATCATCAAAATCTTTTTTCTCGAAAAGCGGTCGATGCAGGAGAAGTGGTTATTTTTTCACTAAGCTGCTAGAAAAACGCGATCAACCTTCTGAAACCCGGCCCTTTCGCCATAAAAAGAAGCGGCCGGCATCATCCACGGTTCGATGACGCAACTGGCCGCTGTCTATGGAAGCGAAGCGCCGGCGAAGGCGCCGCGATAGACTGCGCAGTTTTCCCCGCATGATCATTCTATGACTAGAAATTTGCACCTTATGCCATTATCATAATCAATCCGAAACGATTTGTAAATATATTTTTTAAAAATTATATATTTTTA
This sequence comes from Geobacillus sp. CAMR5420, assembly GCF_000691465.1. Classification (NCBI taxonomy): domain Bacteria; kingdom Bacillati; phylum Bacillota; class Bacilli; order Caryophanales; family Anoxybacillaceae; genus Geobacillus; species Geobacillus sp. CAMR5420. The sequence goes on along the minus strand of NZ_JHUS01000012.1, from coordinate 23,404 downwards.
AAATAATAAGGAACCGCACCAATTTGCACAACAAACAAGAGGGGCGGTCAACTACCCCCACTTAGCTAACGCTTGAAGTGGGGGCTTGCAACTCCCCAGAAGTGCGAGCGGACTTCGTCCTCCTTCCTTGACTTGGGGTTGCATCAGGGGGCAGGTTGACAACTACCCAACGACGCAGGTCATGCCTGTGTCGTTCCTTCAACGATGTACTCTATTCCTTTTCGTTGAAGGTTCATAGCACCAATGCGGTCATCGTTTGAGGTATATCCGCATGTTCGACAACAAAAGGTGTGTGTACGTTTCTTTCGATTGGCTTTTTCCGTATGACCACACTTTGGACATGTCAAAGAGGTGTAATGCGGAGCAACCACAATCACTTTTGACCCATGCAAACGTGCCTTATACTCTAACATTTGACGGAACTGATAGAAAGCCCACGATACGGTTTCATATCGGTCATGGATACGTACACGTTCTGTTTTTTCACGAATGCCTGTTAAATCTTCTAATACAAAAAGGGTACGTTCTCCATATTGACGAACGAGTGCCTTCGTGACAGCATGGTTCACATCCGTCATCCAACGGTTTTCTCGTTGTCCGATTGTTTTCAACTTCCGACGCGCAGAAGCCGTCCCTTTTTGCTGGAGGGTTTTTCGCATTCGTTTGTACTTGGCACGCATATGCTTGATTTTTCGTCCGTTAAAAAAGATAGTTTTCCCTTGCGAATCATAAGCTACTGCAAGAAAGTTAACCCCTACATCGACACCGACCACTTGGCGAATGTTGTGTTCATCTACGGTTGGAATTGTTTTGGTCATGGGGATGTGCAAAAAGAATTTGTTATGCTTGTAGACGAGTTTGGCTGTGCCAAACGTCCATGAGCCATCAAAATATGGTTCCATGCCTTTTGGTTCGAATGGCACTTTGATTCGTCCTTCTAGCGTATTGACAGAAAATAACCCTTGAACAATGGAGTAATCTCGATTCCAAACGAGATCATATTCAGGCTTTTTAAAGCGAACCAATGTCCATTCATGACCATTGCTTTTTAGGGAGCGGTATCTAGCGATCACCGTTTTAATCACAGATTGCGCCATTTGCGAACGCAAAGCGTAGTTTGATCGAAGTAGACGATAGGTCATGTCGTGTAACTTGGCTTGTGCAAGCACTTTTGTGTCAAAAATCACAACAGACACAGCGTTGCACGCTTGTCGATAAGCGGAAAGGGTGGCTTTCAATACTTCTGCTTGTTCCGCTGTTGGGTAAATTTTTATTTTGGCTGTTAACGTCATGTCCATTTGTCTCACCTCTCTTTCACTAAAAGTGATACAAAAACACAAAAAAAGCGATTCCTCCCCCACTTACTCCCTTTGGTCGTTGAAGTGGGGGTCTCCTCGCCAAAGACGATGAACGTTCGCCCCCCTCCGCTGCTTCGATCAGCACCGAGCGTTTTCCAGCTCATGCTTTTTCCGTTGATCGAACTTCCATATCCTCTCCACCATGCCGAGCATCGCAGCCCGCTTCTTGTCATTGATACAGCGACGACCCTTGCCGAATAAATTGTTGCGCTTTTTCTTTCATCCCCTCCTCTTTGATTTTCCGTTGCAGTTCATGTGAAATGTTCATGGAACAAAATTTCGGCCCGCACATCGAACAAAAATGAGCCGTTTTCGCCGCCTCAGCCGGCAATGTTTCATCATGGTATTCGCGGGCCCGTTCCGGATCGAGGGATAAATTGAACTGATCGTTCCAACGAAATTCAAAGCGCGCTTTCGAGAGCGCGTCGTCACGCTGCTGAGCGGCTGGATGCCCTTTTGCCAGATCAGCCGCATGGGCGGCGATTTTATAGGCCACGACCCCGGCGCGTACGTCCTCTTTATTCGGCAACCCTAAATGTTCTTTGGGCGTTACGTAACAAAGCATCGCCGTTCCATAAGCGCCAATGATGGCGGCGCCAATCGCTGACGTAATATGGTCATACCCGGGCGCGATGTCGGTGACAAGCGGCCCTAACGTATAAAACGGCGCTCCATGACAAATTTCCTGTTCCCGCTCGACATTTTCGCGAATTTTATGCATCGGAATGTGCCCCGGCCCTTCGATCATCACCTGCACATCATGCTTCCAGGCGATTTTCGTCAGCTCGCCGAGCGTCTTGAGTTCCGCAAACTGCGCCTCATCGTTCGCATCGGCGATGGAGCCGGGGCGCAAGCCGTCGCCAAGGGAGATCGCGACATCGTATTGTTTCAAAATCTCGCAGATTTCTTCAAAATGCGTATACAAAAAGTTTTCTTCATGGTGGGCCAAACACCATTGGGCGATGATCGAGCCGCCGCGCGAGACAATTCCGGTCGTCCGGTTGGCGGTGAGCGGAATGTAATGAAGCCGCACACCGGCGTGGATCGTCATGTAGTCGACTCCTTGTTCAGCCTGCTCGATGAGCGTCTCGCGGTACACGTCCCATGTCAGCTTCTCCGGCACCCCTCCTACCTTTTCGAGCGCCTGATAAATCGGCACCGTTCCCACGGGGACCGGCGAATTGCGGATGATGTACTCGCGCGTTTCATGAATGTGTTTGCCGGTCGATAAATCCATGACCGTATCGGCGCCCCAACGCACTGCCCAAAGCAATTTTTCCACTTCGTCTTCAATCGATGAAGAAACAGCCGAGTTGCCGATATTGGCATTAATTTTCACATGGAAACGACGTCCGATGATCATCGGTTCGCTCTCTGGATGGTTAATATTGGCCGGAATAATGGCCCGACCAGCGGCGACTTCTTGGCGGACAATTTCTGGATCGATTTGTTCACGAATCGCGACAAACTCCATTTCTGGCGTAATGATCCCCCGTTTGGCGTAATGCATTTGTGTCACTGTTTTTCCGGGCTTTGCCCTCAATGGACGGCGCACAAACGGAAGCGAACGTTGGATCGCAACAGAAGACCGCTCCATTTCCTCCACATCGCCGCGCTCGACAATCCAGCGGCGACGAAGAGGAGGCAAGCCTTTCTCCACGTCCGGTTCAAAATCGGGATCCGTATACGGGCCCGTCGTATCGTAGACACGCACCGGTTTGTTTTCCACCATTCCTTGCGGCGTTTTCGTTGGCGATAAAGCAATTTCTCTCATCGGCACGCGCACATCCGGGCGCGACCCTTCGATGTACACCTTGCGGCTTTCCGGAAACGACATAAACGAGCGGATGTTTTCCATGCGTGGCTTCCCCTTTCAACATAAAATGATGAAAAATCAGATCTGAAGCCACACCGTCTGAAGCGGGGCAAACACGAGAATAGGCGATGGCGGCCGATTCAAAATAAAAACAGGTTCCGACACCGGAACCTGATCGAAGGCAAAAGGCCAAATGAACAAGACACGTCCATCTGTTCCCGCTGCCTGCTTCCCTACGCTGGCATGACCCAGATCAGGTTCAAAGGGTCAAAGAACTTCATCGCGTTCTTTTCTCAGCCCGGCTCTCGGACTCCCCTAGCAGATAAGCGTATCACAATGATGACTGACTTTTTTTATTTTATCAGGCAATTGGCAAAGATGCAAACCATTTTATTCCAAACGTTGACTCCCACACGTCGTTTGAAAGCCCCTCTTTCTCGAAGAAAGCGTCCTTTTCCTCACTCACACAGAAAATTTCTTCAGCATTGCCCGCATCTCGTCCGCCATCTGACCGAGCGATGTCGACGAAGAGGCGATTTCCTCGACGGAAGCCATTTGTTCCTGGGTCGCTGCCGATACGTTGGCCGCACCAGACGCTGACTGTTCGACAATATTGGTCATCTGTTGGAGTGCGTCGTTCACTTGACGAGCATGCTCCGTCATTTGCTCGATGGCGGACGATACTTGTCCAATTTGTTTGCTCACTTGGCCGACCTCCTCGCGGATATGGGCAAATGATTGGCCGCATGCCGCCGCAACGTTCAATCCTTTCGCCACTTCGGCGATCACCTGTTCGGCAGACGCAACTGCCCGCTTCGTTTCTTCTTGAATGTAACCGATCAGCTCGGAAATTTGTTGCGCTGAGCGCGCTGATTGTTCTGCGAGCTTCCTCACTTCGTCCGCGACAACCGCAAACCCTTTCCCTTGCTCGCCGGCGCGCGCCGCTTCGATCGCCGCATTGAGCGCCAACAAATTCGTCTGCGACGCAATGCCGGTGATCGCTTCCGTAATCTGTCCAATCTCGTTGGAGCGCTCCCCAAGCCCTTTCACCACCTGGCCGAGCGTTTGCACATGATCGTAAATGAACTGCATTTGCTCGGACATTTGTCCGATTGACTGCTTGCCGTCCTCTGCTTTCGCCGACGTTTTCTCGGCGCGGTGCGCCACATCTTTCGTATGGCAAGCGACGTCGCTCAATGTTTGGGAAATATCATGCACGGACGCGGCGGTGGTGCGGACAGCATCGGCCTGTTCCTCCGCACTTGCCGCAAGCGTTTCCATCGTTGTCGCAATTTGCTCTGTCGCTTTCGTCGTCTGTTCGGCGACAGCGGCAAGCTGCTGAGAATATTGCGCTACTTCTTCGGCATGATGTTGGATTTGCCCCATCACACTTTGCCAAGCGTCTGCCATATCGTTTAACGACGCCGCAATCGGCCGCAGCTGCTGCACGCGATCAAGCGGTATGCGCACCGTCAAATCTCCGCCTGTCATCTTGCCTAAATGTTCGTTAATAACGGCAATCGGGGCAACAAACCGTCGATAGTTGAGCGTTGCCGAAACGAAGCCGAGCATCGCGCCAAACAGCACCGTAGCAACAAGCGTCCACCAAAATGCCGCCCCGCGAATGCCGTTGACCAGGCATGTGGCCATGCCGATCGCCGCTGTGCCAGGAATGACAACGAACATTGTGCGGATAATATAACTGGATAAAGACAAAGTCGTTCTCCTCCTTTTCCATTATGCAATCGTCTTTTCTTTATCTTCACCGCTTAAATAGATTCGTGAATGATCATTCATTTTCCTTCCTGGCCATAATCATGAATGTGTGGATTTGCAAAGATTTTCTAGTCTAAAAGGCTGGTGAAAAACAACGGATTCGCTCGGTTTGGGAGAAATCGCAAGGAATTAAGTTGTGGCGCCGCAAGACTTTTCAATTTGAACAACAGTGTTGAAGAGCAATATTCCCTCTTAAATCGCCAGCCTTCTAAAAGGCTGGTGATTTAGTGAAAAGCCGCGGAAAACGGAATCTCTTCTCAAATTGAGAAGTCCTGTAAAATCAACGCTTCTCTTTCAGCCGAAAGCAACGGGTTCGGCGAAATCGGTCGTTTTTCACCAGCCCTCTAAAGGGCTGATGATTTAGTGAAAAACGCGGCTGATCCCGGTCGTTTTTTCATTTGAGAAACATTGAGAAATCAACTTTCATTTTTTGGAGAAATGCCGCTGATTGGCGTGCGACAGCCTTTTTTCACCGGCCTTCTAAAAAACAACAAGGCCCCACTCAAAAGCGTCATTCTTTTGATCGTTGATGATCCGTCACGAAAGATAAGAAAAGGCGTCCCGACCCTCTTGGGACACCCCCTGCTGTTTTCTGCTTTACACCGTCGGTTTTTCCGTTGTCACATACGTCCCAGCGATAAAATCGTGAATCGACCGTTTGTCTTCTCTTGCAGCGACCATAATCGCACTAATAATGAGACCAATGCCAAACGTGATAAAGTATACGAGTCCGCCAACGAACGAGCGCAAAAACATCGTGCCGACCCCAACTTTTCCGCCGTTGACTTTCGCAATCCGGATGCCAAGCATCCGCTTGCCGACCGTATATCCGTACCAAACAGCCGGAACGATTAACGCGTAAAGGATGTTCGCTAATGACGTAAACCAGTTCGTTTCCCAACTGCCAGTGATGAAATAGCCGATGATCGAAATCGGAATGCCAACGACAATCGCATCCAACAAGTTAGCCAACAGCCGCTTCCAAAATCCAGCCGGATTCGTCACCGCCATATGTCTTCCCTCCTGTTGCCTTTTCTATATTGTATTCGCAATCAACAGCGTAATTGTCTTTATTTTAACCTGAATTGTGGAAAGGAATCTATACTATAGTTTGGTGTTTGCCGCCATTATTGGGCGGCAGGAGTGAATGCGTCTTTTCACGATCCGTAAAAAAGATAGCCCAAAAGGCCATTTTTGCAACCGAGACACAGTTGGCTGCCGTGCCGTTTCATACATAAAGAAAAAGCAGCTTGTGAAGCGGATCGATCATCCGAATACAGGCGGCTTTTCCCCTCGTTTAGCCAAGCTTGGCCACCACCGCCGAAAAATCGTCCGGAAGCGGCCCTTTTTGCGCAAAATGGCGGCGCAGATGGTCCAAAAGCACCTGCTCGTCCAATAAAATATGCGGCGTTAGCGCATCGCGGAACGCTTCAATCTTTTGCCGAACGGATCCCGCCCCCCCTTCAATCGCCCCGTCGGAATACAACACAAGCGTCGCCCCCGGCTCGTAGCGCAACCGGCCGCTGTCGACAAAAAGGCGCGGAAGCAGCCCGATCGGCGCGCAGCCGCGGTCCAACTCCGCCACCGTTCCGTCCGGTTGGAACAAAAACCCCGGCGGATGGCCGGCTGATGCATATTCAATCATCCGTTCCTTGACATCCACAAGAACATACACGGCGGTGAAATAATACGTCATCCGCCCGTTTTCATGGTACAACTGGCGCATATGGCGGTTCAACTCGCGAAACACTTCCGTCGGAACGATCCCTTTGCGGATGACGCCGTTTAAGAGCGAGCGGACCGACATGCAAATGAGTGAAGCCGCTGCCCCATGACCCATCACATCCATTAAAAAAATGCCGTACCGCTGTTTGTCGATCGGATACCAGGCGTACATATCGCCCCCCAGCTCCCGTGATGGGATGTACGTTCCGGCAATCTGGATTCCTTTGGCCGACAACGGCTTGCTCAACACGCGCTTTTGCACCTCGCGGGCCAGCCGCAAGTCATCTTTCATCGCTGCGATGTATGGGTTCTCATAAGTTGGACCGGCAAATAAAAACAAGTAAAAAGCGATTCCTCCATCATGGCCAGGCACAGCCCGCACTGTCGTCTGCCTGACATAGACCGAACCGTTTTTCCGCCGCCAGCGCACCCACCCCCTCCATTCTCCACTTTCCCCAGTTCCCGCTTGAATCACCTCATAAAGCCAGGCCTCGTAATAACCCGCGTAAAGCGTATGCAGCGGCTGACCGACAATCTCTACACCATGGCCAGTGATTTTTGTGAACGCCGGATTGACAAACTGAACGACAAACTGGCCATCGGTTACGAGCATCGCCTGTTCCATCGCTTTGTACACTTGTTCAGCGAGCTGCCGTTCATTCTCGTTTCGCTTTGCTTCTGTCAGATCAGCGACAACTCCGCTGACGAGCCTCACTTCCCCGAATTGGCCAAGCACAGGAAACGTCCGTTCAAGCACCCAGCGGACGGAGCCATCCCGCTGATTGATGATGCGATACGTTTGGGCACCCGCATCCGCCCCCGAAAGAAGCGACCATTTTCTTTCCGCCTTGGCGCGGTCATCCGGGTAGGACACTTTTGCCCATATGTCTTGATCGCGGTAAAAGTCGTCCGGAGGCAGGCCGTACAGCTGCTCGCATGATGACGAAATGAACAAGAGCCGCCTTTGTTCCGGCGCTGCGAGCCAATACACATAATCGCCCGGCCCAACGAATACATTCATTTTTTCCAAGCCGAGAAGCAACTCTCGCCACGCGAGGTGGTCATAACGTTGAACATGTTCCCAAAACCCATCCACCATAGAACGTCATTCTCCACTGAAATAATCCATGGCTTCCTTCTCTGTGGCAAATAGTTTGATAAACGAAGAAAATTTGACGATATGGAAAATTTCTGCAAGCGACCCTTCCACTCCGGCAATGACCAACTCTTTTTGTCGGGCTCTCGCCGCCATGACGCTGTCAGCGATGACCCCGAGTCCGGCGCTGTTAATGTATTTGACCCCCTCCATGTTGACGATCAATTGATCCGCCTGTTTGTCCAGCAACTTTTCCAGCGCTTGACGGAACGATTCGACATTGTTTAAGGTAATATCTTCTGCCCATGTCAGCGTGCAAATTGCCCCTTGTTTTGTCTCCATCTTGTTTCCTCCAATAGTCACTCTTTTTTTTTGCATTTGCACATGCAAAACAAGACGTTGTTTCCCGCTTGCTTCACGTATACATCGTCGACGATATGGGTGATCAGCTGCAGCCCCCTGCCGCGCGGCCCAGTGTTGACGACATCAGTTTGGGCTACGGAGAAGCATCCTCCTCGCTGTTTGACAATGATCATAAACTGTCTCGCATCAATTTTCCAAAATATCCTAAATGGCAGTTTTCTCGTTTTTTGACAATATTCATACGCATTCGTGCACGCTTCCTCTGTCGCGAGCCGAAGAAAAAGGCAATCGCGCGGCAAAAACCCCATTCTCTTCGCCAGTTCCTCGGTAATGTCCATCGCTTTTAAAATGTCCGCCGTTTTCACGATCGCCATCGTTCGGATCATGGCCTTGGGCTTCATCGGCATTCCCCTATCCTTGTTATGCTTATGCGCCGGCCAAAGCAACATGGCAGCTTTTCCACTATCCCACGTTCCAGCGCTGGGGAAAACGGATTCGAATGCTATTTTTCTCCTTTATTGTTCCATCTATCGAAAAATAGTTCTTATTTACTACAACTCATTATAATACAAAATGGGGTTCATTCCAATTTCCTACATCCAAAAAAAAAAGACATCATGGCACCCATCGTCCAATGATGTCCCCTTAGCAGCGCTGCCGGCGGTGGTTTAGTTGATACACAAGGGCGATCAACTGCGACCGGTCATTGACGCCAATTTTTTGAAAAATGTTCGTAATATGATTTTTCACGGTATGGACGCTAATGAACAACCGTTCTGAAATTTCGCGGTTGCTGCAGCCTTGAATGAGCAGCTCCAATACATCCATCTCCCGGGCTGTCAACTGCTCGGACAGCATGTCGATATTGACCGTCCCATCATTCCCACCGTGGGCCTTGCCGCTAATCATCATCGCACCAATCGCGGCCAGCGCCGTCATATACACTTCCGCCTCTTTCGCTTCCCTTCCTTTCTTTATATGAACGGCGAGAACGCCATAGCGGCCATCGCCGACGAAAAACGGCACTTCCATCACCGATTTGCCCTCGACATCAAGCAACGCCGGCACCTCGCTTTTCGCCTTCTCGCCGTGACAGCCATAGCGACGGCAGACATCATCCCGATAACGAACGGCCATTTCTACGTCCATCGCTCCTTCGTGGACAACGGCTGTTTGGCCATCGCTAGACCATACCACACAGACGAAATCCCCGTAAGCAAACTCCGCGGCGAATTCGGCCATCATCCGGATGATTTCTTCCTCATTCTGCACCATACGCATGGCCCGTCCAATTTCCATCAACATCGAAAGGCGCATCAAATGGCGGTCCATTTTCATATCGGCCTCTGTACATTTAGCCAGAAGCAGCCAATGTTGAACGAGGGCGGAGCCGACCGAACGAAGCGCCGCTGGCAGTGAAGAGGCCGCCTCGCTGCCGATCATGACCCATCCTTCCATTGTTTTCCCGTACATCGCCGGATACGCAATCATCGCTTTCGGGCGGATGCCATGGCGGACAAAAAAGGAAAAGCGTGGATCCAAAGCGGCATCTTGAACGTAAACCGAACGAAGCGGCGGCTTCGAAGACGAAAGCGGCGGAAACAACGCATCGATCATCTTGCCGCGCAGCTTTCCGGCCTTTTCCCCGCTTGCCGCCGCCACCATCCATCCTTGCGGACACTTGGCGATATACAACGCCATATCGACGCGTTCATCGAACGCCCGCAACTCAAAAAGCAGCTTATCCACGTCCGCTAGGGCGGAGCTGTCCGTGACCACTGCTTCGAGCCGTTTTCCGTATTCACAGCATTGCTGCTTGCGGCGCTCGCCGCTGATTAATTCCCCGCATATGACCGCCATCTTTTCTATATCTTTTAACTTCGCTTCGACTGCCCGCGCCGGCAGCGCCACCGATCGTTCGATGGCTGACACCCACTTTCCGCCGGCTGCCAGCGGCTGTTCGCAAATGAGCCATTTCGTCTCTTCCTCGATAAACACGCCCGCCCAAATCCAATATTCCGCCTTCTCATCGACAAACACGGGAGCGACGATGCTTTTCATGCCAAAACGCCCGACCGGTACGACCGATGGACGCTGCCATCCGTCAATAACAAGTTCTCGCGGGCAGAAAAACGATGGCGCTTCCCTTTCAGCTGCAAACAAAACGAGCTCCGCCAGCTCGGTCATATTCGATACTTTCGTCACGGGAGCGCCGTGATCATCGACGATAAGCATGCTCAACTCCGTCAATGCCGCGTATGCATCTTGAATATATTGCAACGATTCACGGATCACCACGCCTTCAACTCTCCTACAACTCGTTTTTACCCCTATCTATTATGGACAAATAACTGGCAAGAAATCAAGCTTTAACCCCCTGCGACAGCAAAAACAAACCGGCGCCGGCGGCCCGCACGAGATAGCGGGCGCCGCGCCGGAAAAGAGTTTTTGCGCCAAACAGAGCGCACCATCAAGAACAGGCCCAAGCATTTCGAGCAGCTTGGAAATGAACATCACCAATCGATGCACAATTCAAGAGCATGGAGACAATCAGACAGTTGCCGCTTAATCTCCGCCAGCGCTTCCTCCGTCTTCGCTTCTGCGCGTAAGACGAGAATCGGCTGCGTGTTCGACGGCCGCACCAACCCCCAGCCTTCCGGGAACTGGATGCGGGCGCCATCGACGTCAACAACCGGATAGCGGCCAGCGAACCGGTTTTTCACCGCAGCAATGGCAGCTGGTTTTTTCTCTTCCGGACAAGCAACTCGCGTCTCCGGCGTCGCCGCGTACCGCGGCACATCGGCAAACCACTCGGACAGCGGGCGCTCATCGTGCGACAGTAATCGAAGCAGGCGCCCAGCGGCGTACAGTGCATCGTCATAGCCGTAAAACTCATCATTGAAGAACAAATGGCCAGACATTTCACCAGCAAACGGGATCTCCGGACGACGGCGCAACGTCGCTTTGACGTGCGAATGGCCGGTGCGATGGAAGAACGGTTTCCCGCCGAGCCGCTCAATTTCCTCAACAAGCGCTTGCGAACATTTCACTTCAACGGGCGCGTCGGCTCCCGGATAGCGCTTAAGAATCTCGCGCCAGAACAGCACCATCAGTTGGTCGCCCCAACGGATCGCACCCGTTTCATCCACAACACCGATCCGATCACCGTCGCCGTCAAACGCGATGCCAAGATCAGCCTGCTCCTTGCGCACCATCTCAATCAAGGCCGTTAAGTTCTCCGGCACGACCGGGTCCGGATGATGGTTCGGAAACGTTGGATCGGATTCACAGTAAAGCGGGACGACATCGCATCCCCACTCTTTGAGCACTTGTGGCGCAATGATCGATGGGGTGCCGTTGCCGCAGTCGACGACGACCTTCAGCTTGCGCGGACCGAGTTGGATTTTCTCCTTCAACATCTTGATATATGCCGGAGCAAGGTCCAACGTTTCCTCGCGCCCGCGCGCTGTTTCAGGCCGCGGCTGTTCCTGGCTGAGCCGCTCCATCGCCCGCCGCAACGCTTGGATGCGCTCGCCATAAATTGTCGTTTTTCCCATGGCGATTTTAAATCCGTTCTCATCCCCTGGGTTATGGCTGGCGGTGATGATCATGCCGCATGGAATGTTCGTGTAGTATAAGCTGTAGTAAAACATCGGCGTCGTCGAAAGCCCAATATCGACGACATCGCAGCCGCCATCGAGCAGCCCATCTTTGAGCGCCCGATGCAAGCCAGGCGATGATAGACGATTGTCATGACCGACAACCGCCCTCTTCTCGCCTTCCTTTTGCATCATGTCGGCAAAGGCCCGTCCGAGCCAATACGCGAACGACTCATCGAGCTCCTCTCCGGCTCGTCCGCGGATGTCGTATTCTTTAAACACGTGTGCCGGCCATGCGAACGGTTTCGTTGTTGACGTATTCATCGACAACCACCTCCACCGAAATCGATTGAGCGATTGCTGCTGTTAACAAGTACGACAATGTTGACTCCGCCCCCCGATTCGGGTTCGGGCCGTTCGGGCCAAGCCCGTCGCAGCAACTGCCGTCGCTTGGGTCGGCAAGCGGCGCGTTGCCGTCGTTTTGTCCGTAAAACCAAGCGAGGCAGCGGCGGACGACGCCGCGATAACGCTCGTCGTCCGTTGCCCAATACGCTTCGCGCGCCGCCAAAGCGAGCTTCATCACATCAAGCGGCTGTTGATCCCAATCGGCGCGGTAGCGGCGGCTGCACCAGCCGCGGTTGCCGACCGGACGGATGACACCTCCCGGTCCGCTCATTTTTTCAATAAGGAAAGCAAGGCTTTTTTCCGCCACTTCCTTCACCTCATCCCGAGGCGCGCGCCGATATGCCGTCCAAAGCGCCCACGGCAGCACCCCGTTGGCGTACGTCAACTCCGGCTCATACCAATACCAATCGTCGCCAGCATGCTCCCAATACGCCGCAAGCAGCCGCTGCTCAAGCCGTGCAGCCAAAGCTGCCACTTCCTCTTGATCGACGCCAAGCGGGCGTCCTTCTGTCAATAAGACGCCGCAAGTGGCCACCCCCCAGGCGACGCCGCGCAGCGAACGAAGCTCCCAAGCCGCCGGCATGGCCCGCCGCAACATATCTGCTGCCGCCTCGCGCCGCGCCGGATCGCTGAGGCGAACGTAAGCCAACGCCGTCGCCCAAAACGACCGCCCGAAGCAGTCGTCTGACGGCGTTTCCTCTTCTTTTGTCCGATCGAAGAAAAAGTTGTTATGGAACGTGCCATCATCGTTTTGCGCCCAAAGCAAAAACGCCAAATACCGGTCAAGCAAACGGTGCAGCCGCTCTTTCTCTCCTTTGTCTTCACATAGCGCCATCCATTCCAGGCACGCCCAGATGGCGCGGGCGTTGTCATCGGTCGAATAACCCTCGCGACGGCGCGGGATGCGGCCAAGGCTATGCTCAAGCAATCCGGTGTCGTCAGTCATGCGCTCGAGATGGTCGAACTTAATGACTGACGGTGCCAATGGTCTTCACCTCCCCACGTTTCGCGTCGCACATGCGCGCAAACAAGGCGACATGCTGTTCGCCGACGCGCGGCCAATGCGTGTTTGCCCCGATTTGGCGCACCTTTTCCTCCCATCGCTTCAGCGCCGCCTCGTCGGCCAACAGCTGCCCGAGCCGCTCTTCCCAGGCGGTCGTATCGCCATACGGCAACAACAGCTCTTCACAACCTTGCAACAAATCGCGCGCATGCTCATACGGCGTCGAAACGACCGGACGGCCGACGCCGACCGCATAGGCAAGCGTGCCGCTTGTGATTTGCTGCATGCCCGGGTACGGGGTGACGTATAGATCGCACGCCGTCAAATAATCGATCAATTCCTCTTCGCTGAAATACCGATCTTCCATGTAGACATGGAGCTCAAGCCCTAAACGGTGAATGAGCGATTTCAACTCCTCGCGATATGCTTCTCCTTCCCTCTTTTTCACTTCTGGGTGCGTCTGTCCGGCGATGACATACAGCGCTTCCGGCACCTTGCGCACAACGCCCGGCAATGCGGCCAAGACCGATTCAATCCCTTTGCCGCGGCTGAGCAGCCCAAACGTCAACATCACTTTGCGGCCGCTGAATCCGAGGCGTCGGCGAAGCGAATCGCGATTTTCGCTGCTTGGGCCTGGAGCACCGTGCGGAATGTAGACAATTTTTTCTTCCGGCAGGCCAAACGCTTTGACCAAATACGGAATCGCCTGCCGGTTCATGACGATGATCGCATCGCTTGCCGCCGCGATTTTCTCTTGAATCGGGCGATACGGCAACGGCGGGTCGGCAAACACCGTATGGAACGTCGTTACGAGCGGCTTGTTGAGCGCGGCGATGAAATCAAGAATGTATTCGCCCGCCTCGCCGCCGAAAATGCCGAACTCATGCTGCAATAAAACGACGTCGATGTCGCTTTCATTCACCCTTTTGGCCATCTCGGCATACGCCGCGCGGTTTTGCGCCGGAAGCGGCCAATACGCCGGGTTGTGGCGATAGGCGTCATCGCCGTCGCTTTCGTTGTACAACACGATGACGCGGTCGCCGTCGGACGGGCCCCGGACGCCGTCAATGCTTTGTCGCAAATGTTCCGTAAACGTCGCCAGCCCGCACCGCCGCGGCGGGTACGTGCTGACGTAGGCAATTCGAATCATGCTTGCACCGCCTCCTTGAACTGATTAATAATCGAATCTTCGAACACTTCTCCCGCCGGCGTCACCGTCCGATAGCCGAAAATGCTGTTTTGCAAACGGCTGCGGTCACGAATGACAGAGCGGTCCCAAACGATTGTCTGCGCGCAATGGACGCGGGCGCCAATTTGGCAGCGGTCGCCGATGACCGCATTTGGGCCAATGACAGCCTGCGGACCGATTTTCACGTGGTCGCCGATGAGCACAGGCGGCACAAACAAGACGCCAGACCCAATCTCCACGTTTTCACCGACAAACACGCCCGGTTGAATTTCACGTCCTTTGAGCGGAATCGGAAACTCCCGACGCAACGCATCCCAATGCACTTGGCGGTAGCGGGCCGGCGTCCCCATATCACGCCAGTATCCGGTGCTGACGATGCCATATACACCGACATTCTTCTCGATCAGCAGCGGGAATGTTTCGCGTTCAATCGATACTTCCCGCTCAGCCGGAATATAGCGCATCACGTCCGGCTCGAAAATATACATGCCGGCATTGATGCGGTTCGATGGCGCTTCTTCGCGGCGCGGCTTTTCGACAAAGCGTAAAATTTGCCCACGATCGTCTTGTTCGACCACCCCATAGGAAGAAGGATCGTCTACTTCCGTTAAAACAATGGTCGCCAAACCGCCATGTTGACGATGGAAATCAAGCAGCGGGATCAATTGCGGCAAATGCACAATGTCGGCGTTAAACACGAGAAACCGTTCCTTCAGCCAGCGCTCGGCGTTTTTGATCGCCCCAGCCGTTCCGAGCGGGAACGGTTCGAGCGCGTATGTAATCTTGACGTTCCAGCGCTTCCCATCTTCGAAATAGCGACGGATCACTTCTGAACAATGATGTGCGGCGATGACAAATTCGTTGACTCCTTGGTCGCGAAGATGAACGATGAGGTGTTCAAGCCATGGCCGGTTCGCAATCGGGGCCATCGGTTTGGGGATGTTTTCGGTCAATGGACGAAGACGCGTACCTAATCCTCCTGCCAGCAACAATGCTTTCATTTCGTCATCCCTCCATATCTTTTTTTCACAAAAATAGACACCTTTTTTGACGGATGAACGAGAAAATGAAAGTAGTTCATAGATTGCTAGCACTCGGCTGCGATGGTTGCTAATAATAATATACATAATATTCCTCCTTCTATGCAAGCGAAATAATTGTCGGATGGTGTCGATGAGGAATGATTGATGCTTGCAAATTTCAAAACTTTCATTTTCTCGTTCTTCTTTTTCTTTGCGGTATAATGAGTATCGTTAATGCTATATATATGTGAGGGAGGAGGAGAATACGCCATGATTTCTTCATCATCTTTCCGTTACCATGTTGGCATTGCCGGTGCCGGCGCATTCGCTGAATTTCTCGCCGGCGCGCTCGCCCCGCTTCCTTCCTTCCATCTCGCCGCTGTCGCCGGGCGGACGGACGAAAAACGCCAGCGCGTCATCGACGCCTATCGCCGCCGTCAGCCGCAGGCGGGCGACGTGCGCGAATACCGCGAAGTTGAAGAATTGATCGTTGACCCGCATGTTGACATCGTCATTCTCACCACCCCGCCGCATTTGCACGCCCCGCTTGCCGAGCGGGCGCTTGAGGAAGGAAAACATGTGTTGCTTGAAAAGCCAGGCGGCCTCACCGCCGAGGCGCTGCGGGCGAATATCCAGCTCGCCGCCCGCCAAAACCGGGCGTTGGCGGTCAATCTCGTCCTTCGCTACCACCCGCTCGCAGAAGCCGTCAAGCAACTCATCCACCGCGCGTTTCTTGGCCCAGTGGACTACGCAAGCCTTCACAACGCGGTTCACCGTGTCGCGGAAGGCCATTGGTTTTGGGACGAGCGGCGAAGCGGCGGCATCCTGATCGAGCACGGCGTCCACTTTTTTGAAGTCGGACGCGACTGGTTTGGCGAAGCGGCTTCCGCACGCGGATTCGCGTTGCGAGAACCAGACGGCACACGGCCGCGCGTCGGCGCTACGGTGATTCATGAAAGCAACGGCTGGCGCATCCCCGTCCATTATTACCACGGCTTTACGATGGACCCCGCCGCTTCGGAATCGACGCACTGGGACATTCATACGGCACGCGGGCGCATCGTGCTTGAAGGCTGGATTCCGACGCAGCTATCCGTCTCCGGCCTCGTCTCAACCGATGAGGCGGCGCATATGGACGCTTTGCTTGATGCCATTCCGAAACAACCGTCCTCCCGCGCCATCGAACAAGTCAGGCAAGCGGCCAACCGCCTGTTGCCGTCGGTTCCACGGTCAGACGCCCCGCGCATCCCGTACGAGCGCACCGTGGTGCTCTCGGACCGCCACGGGTGGTACGAAGCGATTGCCCAAACGCGCTTTCTTGATTTTTGCCGTTTGATCGAGAACCCGAGCTGGCGCGTCCTCGTCACTGCCGAAGACGCCGCCGCCGACCTCGCTTTGGCGGAAGCGTGCACCGTTGCAGATGAAGAAACCGATCCGCTCGGCATCCGTTAACACAACGAAACAAAAAGGAAAGGTGTCCCAAAAAGATCGGGGCACCTTTTTTGATTGCCGTATATAATTGTTAAAAAGCAATATATTGCGTTTCGCTTCTTGAACATCGCCCTTTGGCGTCAGACTCTTGGCGGGACGGTATCGTTCCCACCTTTTTAATTAAGAAGGACGGAACCTTTTCACCAGGCGCTCCGTATTCTCAACTGAAATCGATGACAAGGAGGAGAACTTGTTGTTCAAAAAACTGTTAAGTTCTATCGGCATCGGAGCAGCCACTGTTGATACGAAATTAGCGAAAGCGCAATATGTCCAAGGCGAAACAGTCGAAGGGATTGTCGACATTCGCGGCGGCAGCATCGAGCAGCATATCGACGAAATTTACTTAGCGTTAGTGACGACCTACCTTCGAGAAATCGATGATAAGAAACACGAGGAAAAAGCGGTGCTGGCGCGGTACAAAGTAAGCGGCTCGCTGACGATTGGGCCGAACGAAACGAAAACGATCCCGTTTCAATTCGCCTTGCCGTACGACGTGCCCGTCACGCTCGGCTCTTCGCGGGTATGGCTGCAAACCGGCCTTGACATTAAAATGGCGCTCGACCCGCAAGACCGCGACCATCTCGCCATCGAACCGCACCCGCTCGTCGCCGCGTTTCTCGAGGCAGCCCGCCAATTAGGATTCCGCCTCCACCATGTGCAGTGCGAACAAGCGCCGCGCTATTGGCAACGGCGGTTGCCGTTTGTCCAAGAGTTTGAATTCAAGCCGGCAAGTGGACCGTTCAAAGGCTGTCTTGATGAATTGGAAGCGATCTTCTTTTTGTCTGAAAACAGCGTGGAAGTCTTGCTGGAAATCGACCGCAAGGCACGTGGACTTTCTGGGTTGTTCGCAGAGGCGCTCGATATGGACGAGACGTTTGTCCGGTTCACATACGGCACAGGCGACATCCCGGCATTGCCGCAATTACTGGCAGATGCGATCCAGAAGTACAGTTAGACGGAAAAAACGAAAAGGGCCGTCCGCCATCTTTTTCCTTCCGCTTCTGAAGTTTGTAGGTGGGGCATAGGTTGCACATCTATCCCTGTAAATGATTTCTATTTGTTTCAAAAAAGGATGGCAAAAGCAATAAATCCCGTTTCTCCCTATCCGAGAAACGGGATTCCTTCCATCATGATCCCCGAACAAGCAACGCACAGCACTCGACATGGGCCGTATGCGGAAACATGTCCACCGGCTGGACGGTTTTCAATGTATAGCCGAACGAGACTAGCTCCGTAATGTCTGACGCAAACGTCTCCGGATTGCACGAGACATACACAACCCGCTCCGGCCGCGCCCGGCCGATTTTGCGCATCACCTTCCCGCCCGCCCCCGAACGTGGAGGATCCAAAAGCAGCAGCTCCGGCCGCCCGAACTGTTCCAACACTTCATCAATCCCGCGTCTTGCATCCCGAGCCAAAAAGTACGTATTATCAATGCCGTTGTCCTTCGCATTTCGCTTCGCCGACTCAATCGACGTTTCAACAATTTCAATGCCAGCTAACGCTTTGACCCGTTTCGCAAATGGCAGGGAAAACGTCCCGACTCCGCAAAAGAGGTCGATCATGTTTTCATGAGGCTGCGGTTTGCCCATCTCCAACGCCAGTTCAACCAATTTGGCCGCCTGCACTGGGTTTGTTTGAAAAAACGTATCAAACCAAAGGCGGTAGCGGAAGCCGCACAATTCATCGTAAATGAAATCACGTCCGGCCAACACATGGGTTTGTTCCGCTTGGGTGCGGTCCGCCCACGCCCGATTCTCGAGCCAAAGCAAACTTTTCACTTGCGGGAGCATTTTGGTGATCCGCTCCGTCAAATCGGCCGCCGCTTCTTTCAGATCCCCTTCCGGCGCCTCGGTCGCAAAGAGCGCCACCATCACCTCTCCTGTCGCAAACGACTCGCGCACCATGAGGTGGCGAAGCAGCCCTTCGTGGGTATCTTTGTGATAACCAGGCAACCGGTGATCGCGCGCCCAACGCGCCACCTCCATGGCCGCTTTGACGATCTTCTCGCCGGCAATGAGGCATGTCTCCAACGAAATGACTTGCCGGAAGTTCCCTCGCTCGTGCAGTCCAAGCAACCCTTCCGGAGAAAACGTAAACTCCATTTTATTGCGGTAATGCCACGGATGTTCCATGCCAATCGTATCGCGGACAACGCCAGGGTCAAATCCGTGCTCTTTCAAGAGCGTCTTGACATGCTCCGTTTTATGGCGCAGCTGCCCTTCATAGCGCCAGTGCTGCCAGACACAGCCGCCACAGCGGTCAAAGTGCGGACACGAAGGCGCAAGCCGTTCCGGATGCGGCTCGATCACTTCTTCCACTCGGGCATGGGCCCTCCGGCGTTTCGGCCAATCGATCAAAACCCGCACCTTTTCACCAGGAAGCGTGGACGGAACAGTGAGTTTGAGCTTTTTTCTCCTCCCTTCTTCTTCCTGCCAAACGACCGCTTGTCCCGCTCCTTTTTTATCCAACTGATGAATGTCCGTAATGAACGATTGTTTTCCGCTGTCTGTCAATGGCTTTCCTCCTTCCGAGATGAACGATGTTGTCACCCTTTATGTATTGTACACGATCAGCGGGCGAATCCAAAGCACCTTTCCGTCACGGCGTCAACCCCTCTTCTCTCCGGCGCGGCCTTTGGCGGGGATTTATCCCTTTCCGACCGGAAGCACGATTGATCCAAAACGGCCAGCACCAAAGTTGACTTTTCCTGAAGATATAACTATAATGGTTACAACGGTGGTGTTTTACGTGAAACAAATTAGCACACGATTTTCGATGGCCGTGCACATCCTTTGCTTGCTTGCGACCAGCCCGGCCGATTGCACCGGAGATTTCATCGCGCAGAGCGTCAATACAAACCCTGTCATCATCCGTCGAATTATGGGCATGTTAAAAAAAGCGGGGTTGGTTGACGTCCGCCCCGGAGTCGGCGGCGCTTCGCTACGCAAACCTCCCGACCAAATCACGCTGTTAGACGTGTATCGGGCCGTCGGTGTCGTGGAAACGGATCAACTGTTTCGCATCCATGAACATCCGAACATTCAGTGCCCGGTCGGGCGGAATATCGAGGCGGTTCTGCAAGCCGAACTGAAAGCGGCGCAGGCGGCCATGGAAGAGCGGCTTTCGCAAACGACGATCAGCCGGCTGATCGCTCAATTTCAATAATAAAAGCTCTTAACAGGGCTTTTATTTATACATCGGTTGTAACCAAACTGGTTATAACAAAACAAATGAGGAGGTCTAGGCGTATGAACATATTAGTCACCGGGGCAACCGGAAAATTAGGAACGAAAGTCGTCGAAACGCTGTTGAAATCCGTGCCGGCTCACCAGCTGGCCGTC
Organism: Geobacillus sp. CAMR5420; assembly: GCF_000691465.1. Taxonomy (NCBI): domain Bacteria; kingdom Bacillati; phylum Bacillota; class Bacilli; order Caryophanales; family Anoxybacillaceae; genus Geobacillus; species Geobacillus sp. CAMR5420. Next base: position 3,217 of record NZ_JHUS01000012.1, on the reverse strand, counting down.
AGCGTCCGCCAGCCGGAAAAAGCCGAACATCTTCGGGCCCGCGGAGTCGACGTTCGCCATGGCGATTTTGACCGCCCCGAAACGTTGGAGACAGCCTTTCAAGGGATTGACCGGCTGTTGATCATCTCCACCGACGGAGACAACGAAACAAGAATCCGCCAGCACACAAATGCCGTCAACGCCGCCCAACGCGCCCAAGTCGGATTCATTGCGTACACAAGCCTGGCGAATGCGAATGAAAGCCGGCTCGCCTTGGCCGAAGTGCATCGGGTGACGGAAGAAGCCATCGCAAACACCGGCATTCCGTACTCCTTTTTGCGCAACAACTGGTATTTGGAAAACGAAATCGGAACCGTTCAAGCCGTCCTCGCCGGGGCGCCTTGGGTGACATCAGCCGGGACAGGCAAAGTCGGCTGGGCCCTTCGCCAAGACTACGCCGAAGCCGCCGCTGCCGTCCTCGCCGGAGATGGCCATGAAAACACAATTTACGAACTTTCCGGCCCCCTCATGACCCAAGAAGAACTCGCCGCCGCCCTCGGCGCCGTCTTAGGCAAAGACGTGCCGGTGCAACAAGTCAACGATGCTGCCTATGCTGATATCATGAAAAAGGCTGGTTTGCCCGATCCGCTCGTGTCGTTTCTCGTGGACATTCAACGCGGCATCCGCGAAGGCTCCTTAGAAATCGAAAGCAACGACTTTGAAAAACTGCTCGGCAGACCGGTGACGCCGATTCACGACGCGCTGGCCCAACTTGTTCGTGACCTAAAGGGAACAACCCATTAATTTCCACAAAAACCGGCCCTGCGGCCGGTTTTTTTACGAAACAAACTTCCTCCCCCTCTCCCCTTTTCCATCTTCCCGACCGCCATCCCCGTCAGCTCATCAACCGTTTCGTCATCATCTCCTGTTTCCAACTTTTTTTCAATATCTGCTTTGCCTAACAGGATTCCAAAGCGGCCATTCCCAGGATGCCGGACGCACAAAAACGGTGTCCCGAACGCAGCGGGACACCTCCAACTCTACAACGTATGATGGCTTATAACGCTTGTTCCTTCTTTTCGTCCACTCTCGTATACCCATTTTCCCAAAATGTCGCGTTCTTGATCCCGTATTTTGACGCATTGAATTCCGGATCCTTGCCTTGCTTCAGCTGCTCCTCATAATCTTTTAGCGCAATATAGGCCGGTTTAAACAACAACAAGATCGCGATCAAGTTGAGCCACACCATGATGCCAAGCCCGATGTCGCCCATCGCCCATGCCGTTGTCGCCGTTTTGACCGTTCCATAGAAAGTGGCGGCCAAAAAGATCACTTTGAGGGCAAAGAAGGCCGTTCCCCTCTTTTCACCGCGCACAAGATAGGCGAGGTTCGTCTCGGCAATATAGTAATAGGCGTACATCGTGGTAAAGGCGAAGAAGAACAGAGCGATCGCGATAAAGGCCGAGCCAAACCCCGGGAAGAGGGTGTCCACCGCCGCTTGCGTATACCCTGCGCCCGGTTCTACCCCTTCAAGGTTGACGACAATCGGCTCCTTGGTTTTTTCATTAATGACATTATACTGGTTAGTAAATAAAATCATCAGTGCCGTCGCCGTCACGACCAAGAACACGTCCAAATAGATCGAAAACGCCTGCACAAGCCCCTGCTTCGCCGGGTGGGACACTTCCGCCGCCGCTGCCGGGTGGGCGCCCGTCCCTTGCCCCGCTTCATTCGCATAAAGGCCGCGTTTGACCCCCCACATCACCGCCGAACCAAGAATGCCGCCAAACACTTGATCAGCGCCAAACGCGCTTTTGAAAATCAAACCAAACACATCCGGGACTTTCTCAATATTGGCCGCAATAATGGCAATCGCGACCAACAAATAGCCAACTGCCATAAACGGAACGACAATTTCCGCCGTTTTGGCGATCCGCTTCACTCCTCCAAAAATCGTAAAGCCAAGAACAGCGATCACGAAAATTCCCGTCACCAATTTCGGAATGCCAAACGCATTCGAAAACCCATCCGCGATCGAATTCGCTTGAATCCCCGGCATCAATACCGCCATGGAGAGAATGATCGCCCCGGCAATCACAACCGCAAACCATTTCCAGCCAAGGCCTTTTTCAATGTAGAACGCCGGACCGCCGCGGTATTGTCCGTCTTGTTCCTCTTTATAAATTTGCGCCAGCGTCGACTCGACATACGCCGTCGCCGCTCCGATAAAGGTGATCACCCACATCCAAAAGACCGCGCCCGGCCCCCCGTACGCAATCCCCGTCGCCGTCCCAGCGACGTTCCCAACGCCAATGCGGCCGGACAACGACATCGTCAACGCCTGGAAAGAAGACACCCCGGCCTCAGAGCCCTTCCCCGTCGTCACAAGCCGGATCATCTCTTTCACGTGGCGGATTTGCAGGAAGCGGGTGCGAATGCTAAAATACAAACCACAACAGACAATAAAAGCAATTAAGAAAGGGCTCCACAGCCACCCGTTCACCGTTTCCACGAGCTTTTCAATCAATCCAATCCCTCCTATGCCAGCTGATTACTTTTGTTGTATAACACATAACCAAATAATATTATAAATACTACACACTTCTGCTTCAATAATTTTTTTATATATCATTCTTTTCTGCATTTTCTTTATATTTCCTGCGCTTGTCCTCGTGTAGAAAAATGAACGACTTTCTTCGCTTTTTTAAAAATAACTTTGAAGCCCAAAAATGATAGATGAGGCAAGACAGAGAAATCCGCCTCGAACGATCCCCTAATGCCAGTCCTTGAGGCCTTTAAGCACGAGTCCCATCTTCTCCGAATGATTCCCTCCCGAAGCGCCGCAAACGCAAAGCCGAACACACAGAACAGCGTGTTCGGCTTTGGCTTTCCGTTACATATAACCGATGAGAAACACGACAAAACCCGCTAATCCGACCGATGCTATGAAGAGACCAAAGGCGATCCGTTTGGCGGCTTTGCTCTTTTGGACAACGCCATACACGAACAACACGATCGACATGATCAACAAAAGCAAAATGAGAGACGAAATGCTCACGTTCAGCGCTCCTTATCATGCACTGCCACTTGTGGTGAAGAGCCTATTCTTTAACTTTTAGCAATCGCATGCTGTTTAATGTTACGAGTAATGTTGCTCCCATATCGGCAAATATCGCTAACCATAGCGTTAACCAACCAGGCACAATTAACAGTAATGACAATGCCTTAATCCCTAAAG
>NZ_JHUS01000011.1:0-29654 GCF_000691465.1 Geobacillus sp. CAMR5420 | reverse complement strand
GATTAACCCGACTCTCATGCTGACTACCTCCTAAAAATATCTTGGTCAAAGAAGATTGGCTATTCCTATTTCATAGTTAGTTTATCCAGAAATTATGTTTTCAGGTTTGCTCCGGAAGAGCTTATTTACCGCCAATAAAATCCGTCTTCTTTCAATAATTGATAAGAAGCTTCTGGTCCCATCGAACCTGAACGATATGAATGAAGAGGAAGGAGATTTTCCGCAAATGCCTCTAAAACAGGTTGCAGCCATTTCCAAGATAGTTCGACCTCTTTCCAATGGGCGAAGAAAGTCGAATCGCCGTGCAAAGCGTCAAAAATTAAGAGTTCATACGCTTCGGGTACCTCTTTCTGATTAGTTGTAAAGTGCATATGAACGGGTTCCATCTTTCCATTGTTGAATATATTTTTACTATTGAATTGCAGCGAAACGCCTTCGTTCGGATTGATTTGAATCACCAAAAGATTAGGAGCTGTTTCCTCATTTTTCGGTAAATACCATTCCTTTAGCGGATTTTTGAATTCAATCACAATGCGTGTGGACTTTTCCTTCATTCTTTTACCTGTACGGATGTAGAATGGCACTCCGCTCCAGTTTTCATCATCAATCCACAGACGGGCCGCAACAAATGTCTCCGTTGTCGAAGAAGCATCGATGCCAGGTTCTTCTTTATATCCAACCACTGGTCTGCCATCGATTTCTCCAGGACCGTATTGGCCGCGAACGACGTGTAAACCTACTTCTTCTTTCTGTATTGGTCGAAGAGATTCCATGATTTTTCTTTTCTCATTACGGATTTCTTTTGCGCTAATCTGTTTTGGCAGGTGCATGGCTGTCATCATTAACAATTGCAGCATATGATTTTGAAACATATCGCGAATGGCTCCTGCCTGATCATAATAGCTTGCTCTTTGTTCTACTCCAACCGTTTCACTTGCCGTAATTTGCACATTGGCTATATATTGATTGTTCCATATCGCTTGAAACACAGGATTGGCAAATTTTAAAGCTTCAAGGTTTTGGACCATCGGCTTTCCAAGGTAATGATCTACCCGATAAATTTCTTCTTCTTCAAAAGCTTGACTTAACTTTTCGTTTAAATCTTGGGCCGATTTTATATCGTGACCAAATGGTTTTTCGATAATCAGACGTCTCCAACCATTGGTGGATCCTAATCCGCTTTCCTTGATGTTCGACGCAATCACATCAAACAATTCCGGCGCAACAGATAAATAAAACATACGGTTTTCAGGAATATTCAATTCTTTTTCACGTTGTTGAACAATTTCAAGCAACTTTTTATACCCTTGTGCATTCGTTACATCTAAAGAAGTATAACGAAACGCACGGAGAAACTCTTCCATTTTGGAACGGTCATTTGTTAAACGTCTGGAAAAGGTTTTTATCGAATTTTCCACATATATTTGAAATTCATCATCGGATAATTCTCTTTTGCTTACGCCAATAATGGAAAACGACTGAGGCATTTTTTGATCGAGAAATAAATTATATAATGCAGGGAAAATTTTTCGTTTAGCTAAATCACCTGTTGCCCCAAACAGGACAAAGGTCATCGAATCCAATGTTATCCCCCCTGTCTTTTTGAAACATTTTTCAAAAAGAATAAAGCTGATAGAGCAGATGTAACGAGGTTTACTACATTGCACGAATTGGTATTTTTATGAATAATGCCCATTTCAGGGAGAAAATCTTGTCCATGTATTTGTCGTTCATGAACGTTTAAACAAAATACATCCGCTAAAAGGCAATGATTAAAATAACCTAGTACCTTTTTTAAGGCATCTATGGTAATATAAATATAAAAGCAAACGGTGGGATAAAAAGATCAGATTCAATGGAATCCGATCTTTTTATCGCTGGTAAGAATGTTAGTGACAGGCTTTGCTTTTTTTTATTTGTTTAGAAGTTGACATCTAGACCATAAAACGCTGCGATATATAATTTTTTCATTTCTTCTACAGAAGTTTCACGCGGATTTGTGCTTGTACAAGGATCTTTTACGGCATTGGCCGCCATTTCATCCACGTGTGCGGTGAACGTTTCTTCGGACACTCCGTATTCTTGAAGTGTATTTGGAATATTCATCTTATTATTCAAGTCACGAATCCAAGCAATGAGTGAATCCACCAATTCTTTGTTGTTTTCCCCATTCAGACCGAGCCGTTTGGCAATTGCTGCATAACGTTCCTCGACTACCGTGCGATTAAATTGGATTACATATGGTAAATAAATCGCATTGGCACATCCATGCGGAATGTTAAATATTGGGCCGCTTTTGTGTGAAAGACTGTGCACATTTCCTAGCACCGCGTTAGCAAATGCCATTCCAGCCATCGCCTGAGCGTAATGAACTTGTTCGCGGGCTTTAGCATCTCCGTGGTAAGAAGCAAGAAGATTTTCTTTCAGTACTTGAGCTGCTTCAATAGCCAAGGAATCTGTGAAAATCGTACGAGGCTTTGCTACGTATGCTTCAATACTATGTGTGATTGCGTCCATCCCGCTGTAGGCTGTAACGTGCTTCGGCATGGATTGGACCATAATCGGATCAATAATCGCCATGTCTGGCGTCAGTTCAAAATCAGCCAGTGGATATTTGACCCCTGTTTCTGCATCAGTAATAACCGATAAATTGGATATTTCTGATGCACTTCCGCTTGTCGTTGGGATCCCCACGAACTTTGCCCTTGTGCGTAAGCGTGGCAGGCTAAATGGACGTGTCGCTTCTTCAAATGTCAATTCTGGATGTTCGTAGAACAACCACATCGCTTTTGCCGCATCCATTACTGACCCGCCGCCAATCCCGATCACCCAATCTGGCTGAAAATCATTAAGAATGCGCACTCCTTTTTTTACCATTTGGGTTGTTGGTTCTGTCGTAATTCCATCAATCACTTTTGTTTCTATATTGGCCTCTGAAAGAAGTTGCTGAATTTTATCAAGATTTCCGTTTTTCTTGACGGAGCTGCCGCCAATGACGAGGGCAGCTTTTGTTCCTTCCAGTGTTTTTAAAACATCGAGAGCATTCTCTCCAAAATAAATATCGCGAGGAATAGTAAAACGATTCATGCTGCTCCCTCCAGTACTCGTGATTGTTTACAGATGCTAGTATAATGTGTATAAAACTTATTGAGAAGTACGCACTTTATTATCATGTAGTGATAAAAATATAATATAGTGTAAAAAAATATACTTAATGATATAAAAGGTATAAAGGTATATAGATACAATGAACGGGATGTATCATGAAAAGACTGTTACCATCCAGAAGGAATGAATGCGGTCTGCAATGAGTGTAAATGAATATGTATAACATTTATTTGTGAGTAGGTGCTTTATTATCATAAAGTGACAAAGAGTATACTATAGGTTATAATAAACAACATAGGGGGGTGAAACGATGGGACACGTTTGTGGCAAAACGTATAACTGTGAAAAAGAATTAACGCTCGCTGTTATTGGCGGTAAATGGAAAATGCTTATTTTATGGCATCTAGGAAAAGGGGGAAAGAAGCGGTTTAGTGAACTAAAAGCTCTCATGCCGGGGATCACCCAAAGAATGCTTGTTAACCAGTTGCGAGAGCTGGAGGAAGATCAAATTGTTCATCGTGAAGTCTATCCTGTTGTTCCACCAAAAGTGGAATATTCACTGACCGAGCATGGAAAAAGTCTGATGCCAATTCTTGATGCTATGTATGAATGGGGCAGAAACTATATGGAGACTGTCGTAAAGGGTCAAGTAAAAATCAATGATGAGGCCGCCAAATAGAAAAAAACACTTCCTCCTTTAAAGCTTCGAAAACTCCCTGCTTGCATTCTTTTTTAATTATTATGTACTTTTACTGGCAGACAAAATTTCATAGAAAATACACGCTCATCAAGATAGAGATGAAGAAAGCAATAAGTTATGTTATATTAGACGCTAAAAACCAACGGACAACAATCTTTTATGAAAGATCCGCTGTCCGTTGGTTTTTCTGTATGTACGTTGATGACTGTTTGGATGTGAGACCGGTCTGACAGAAACTCTCCTGAAATTTCGTCAGTAGGGGATTCATTTACATAAGTTAAGGAGAGAAGACTCCTGCTTCTAATGTGCGGGGGATTCCCATAGAAGCGGCAGTAGGTTAAGAGTGGTTGCAGCTCACAAAACATTATCTCCATCATTAGATCCCTCATCGTTTCTGCAGACTTCTTTTTTTATTCTCCTTTTTCGTTTATCCTCTTTTAGTATACTTTTTCACACTATGTAACAAGAAAGTGTGTACTTGTTAAATTGAATGATGTGTCTAATAATATCAGTAACGCCACATGACTGAGGCGAAACGTTACTAGATGGATAACAAGAGAGGGGGATACTATGAGACTGAGGGTTTCAGCGGTTCAATATCATCTCCATACCATCCAATCGTTTGAGGAATTTGCCAAACAAGTAGAACATTATATTAAAACAGCGGAAGAGTTTGGAGCGGATTTTGTCTTGTTTCCAGAATTTTTTACCACCCAGCTAATGTCTATTGGCAACCAGCAAGGGCAGCCTTTGACCATTCAAGATCTTCCTGATTTTACAGAACAATATCGGTCTTTATTTATTAATTTGGCTAAACAAACAAAGATGCATATTATTGGAGGAACCCATGTCATCCGTAAAGGCGGACGATTATACAACGTGGCTCATTTATTCTATCCAGACGGAAGAGTCGCCGAACAGCCAAAGCTTCATATCACTCCGACGGAAGTAAAAGAATGGAACATGTCTCCTGGAGAAAGCCTGCAGGTGTTCGAGACCGACAAAGGAACCATTGCGATGTTGACTTGCTATGACATCGAATTTCCAGAAATTGTTCGAATGGCAAAGGCCAAGGGTGCTGATGTCATTTTCTGTCCTTCTTGCACCGATGATCGTCACGGATTTCATCGTGTCCGTTACACCAGTCATGCGAGAGCAATCGAAAATCAAGTCTATGTCGTCACCACTGGTACGGTAGGTTCCCTTCCTACGGTTGATTTTATGCGGGCAAATTTTGGGCAAGCGGCGGTGATTACACCGAACGACATCCCGTTTCCTCCACGCGGCATCTTGGTAGAAGGGGAAATCAACCATGATATGATTGTAACCGCTGATCTCGATTTAGAGCTGTTATATCAGGTTCGCGAAAGTGGTTCCGTCACTACGTGGCGTGATCGGCGCACGGATCTTTATCCGGACTGGAAATAAGATGTGACTAGCTGCTCTATGAGGAGGGTGAAGAATGTATCGAAAGGAGTTTTACGTCTTTGACCAAGATCGTCCTGTCCCAGCGGTAATCCGAAATTATGAAGAAAAGGACTTCCCTGGCTTAATCCGCATTCAACAGGAAAGTTTTCCTCCACCATTCCCGTCTGAATTATGGTGGAATACGGAACAGCTGAAAAATCATGTTACACTGTTTCCAGAGGGAGCCTTATGTGTTGAGGTGAATGGTGAAATTGCGGGGTCGATGACGGGACTTATTGTTGACTTTGATCCCAGCCATCCGGATCATACATGGGAAGAGATCACGGATAATGGATATATCCGTAACCATAACCCAAACGGGAATACGCTCTATGTTGTTGATATTGGCGTGCGTCCTGCCTACCGCAAATTAGGGCTGGGAAAATGGCTGATGTTATCCATGTATGAAGTGGTTGTTCATTTGGGATTAGAACGGCTGTTAGGCGGAGGGAGAATGCCTGGCTATCATAAAAAAGCTCATGAGATGACAGCGGAACAATATCTCGAAGCTGTAGTAAAAGGCGAATTGAAGGACCCTGTTATTACCTTCCTGCTCCGTTGCGGCCGTACACCTGTTAAAGTGGTGGCGAACTATTTAGAGGATGAAGAATCGTGCAATTATGCAGCACTGATGGAATGGAAAAATCCTTTTTATAGACCAAAATCTTAACAAGGAGAATGATGAAGATGGAATATCGCAGAATTACGAGTATTGAAGACCCTTTGTTTAAAAAAATGCACCAATTGATGCAAAATGTATTTCCTCCTGAAGAAGTATTAGCATTCGATTTATGGAAAGAGCCTCTGGAAGATCCGGGAATTCGTGTGTGTGTTGCTGTTCACGAAGGAGAGGTAGTAGGTGCGACAGAGTATCGCTATTATGAAGATTTAAATGTCGCAATGACAGATTTTACCATTATCGACCAAGCAGGACTAGGGATCGGTCGATTTTTAGCCAAAAAGCGGTTAGAAGATTTGAACAACTGGGCTGCAGCAAATGGAAAGCAGTTATATGGCATGTTCGCCGAAATTTATGATCCTTATCGGGTAGAGCATTATGAATTTGGCGGGATTAAGCCGATGGATCCATATGTTCGTCGTGAGGTATTATCTCATTTGGGATATAAGCGGCTTGACTTCCCTTATGTCCATCCATCTTGGAACAATGATGGAGAAGCCGTAACTGGTCTTGATCTTTGTTTTCTTCCGATGGACGATAGCGTGAATGAACTTCCAGCAGATCTTGTTGTGAAGTTTTTGAAACGTTATTATTCTGTCTTATCGAATAAACCGAATTCTTGGTATGAAATGATTGAAAATCTGGAAGCGAAAGATACCGTCACACTATTACCGATTTAAACCCTATAGAAACGCAATGCTCATGAAACCTTAAAAAATTTTTCCGGATTTAGCGGCATCCTTTATTGTTTCTCTATCGAAAGCAGCAAGAATGCTATTCGATATCTGAAAGATGAAGGATGCTTTATCTTAATAGCACATTACAACTAGAACTTATTTCAAAATTCGAATAAAGGAGAGAGGACTTTTACAGGATGGAGATGGAACTGTGGTATACAGAAAAACAAACTCTCGATCATGGAATCACAACCAAGATTCGTCGTACTTTACACCATGAAAAAACGGAATTTCAAACCCTTGATGTAATTGAAACAGTCCAATTTGGCAACATGCTTGTTTTAGATGGCATGGTAATGACTACCGATGTTGATGAGTTTGTATACCATGAAATGATTACCCATGTGGCGATGAATACCCATCCTAATCCGGAACATGTGCTTGTTGTTGGCGGTGGAGATGGGGGAGCCATTCGTGAGATTTTAAAATATCCTTCGGTAAAAACAGCTACTTTGGCAGAGATTGATGGCAAAGTGATCGAAGCTTCCAAAACTTATTTCCCCAAAATCGCGGGTGCTTTAGATGATCCACGCGTCAAAATTGAAGTAGTTGACGGAATTAAACATGTTGAAGAAAACAAAGGAAAATATGATGTGATTTTGGTGGATTCCACCGAGCCTGTGGGACCAGCTGTTGGCTTGTTCCAAAAGCCGTTTTATCAATCGATTTTTGAAGCACTAAAAGAAGACGGAATCATGGTTGCACAAACGGAATCTCCTTGGTTTAACCGTGATCTGATTCGTCGAGTATTTAAGGATATCTCTTCGCTCTTCCCAATTACGCGCCTTTATACTGCGAGCATTCCTACCTATCCAAGCGGGTTGTGGAGCTTTACGATTGGTTCTAAAAAGTATGATCCTATGGAAGTGGATGAGACGAGGTTCCATCAAGTTGATACCCGCTATTATCATCCGAGAATGCACAAAGCCCTTTTCCAGTTGCCTGTGTTCGTGCAAGAGTTGATCACTGTGGAGAGAAAATAAGTGCGCTTTGATGAGACATGCTCGGGAAACGTATATATTGATGCTAGCAGCGACTTAGAGCGGTCGCAAGCAGTTTTATGGAAAAATGATCTGAATGGGAATCGTGATGGTCACGAAGAAAAAACCATTGAAGACATGTAGCCGGATGCTTGTTAGACCCACACTAAGAAGACAACAGACAAACATTCCAAAAACGTTTGAACCACCACGTATGTTTTCTCGGCGATCGCTGAAAACTAAGGAAGTCGTGGCGAAATGCGTCTCTACTCTTTTACTCTTTTAGAGCGAAAGGAGTGGTACCTATGTCGACAATAGGTATTGCTGCGGAAAACCGTCGGATCGACGCGCTTCTGCTTCGTGCACTCTACTTCGGTCCCAAATCTTACTGGGAGCTGATGCGGGCAGCGCAAGCCCAGACCCACCAGGTGCTGAAGGCCCTGCAGTCGCTCCTGGAGGGCGAACTGGTGGTCTACGACGGCGATCGCTTCGTGATCACCGAGGCGGGGCGTCAGCAGGCGGAAACTCTGAGTCTGGAACGGGTGGCCGAACAGCGTTGTGAGGCTTGCGCGGGGCGCGGCATTGTTCTGAGGCCGCCTTTTGACAGCGTCCTTGCTGCTTTCCAAGATATCGCAGCCATGCGGCCCAAGGCGACGCCCGACTTTGATCAAGGATACGTGACGCCCGAGACAACCGTGCGACGGCTGGCCCTGATGGCCCAACAGGGAGATCTGATGGGACGAGACATTCTGCTACTGGGCGATGATGACCTTACAAGCATTGCGGCCGCGCTCTCGGGGCTGCCGCGGCGCATCTGCGTCCTGGATGTGGACGAGCGCATCATCACCTTCATTCGCGACGTGGCTCGGGACCGTGGTTGGGACCACGTCCACGCTGAGGTCTACGACGTGCGGGATGAATTGCCGTCCCATCTCCGCGGCCAGTTTGATGTGTTCTTCACGGACCCGGTCGACACCGTCAAGGGCCTCCTGCTCTTCCTGAGCCGTTGCACAGAGGGGCTGCGTGGGCCCGGTGCCGCGGGCTACTTTGGCCTCTCTTACCTGGAGGCCTCTTGGCGGAAGTGGCGGCATATCCAGCAGGGCATTCTCGACATGGGCTATGCCATCACTGACATGCTGGGCGCCTTCCAGGACTACCTGTTGGAGGACATTGTGGCCCTAGACTGGGCACGCATGGCACCGGTGCCGGTCAAGGAGCCCGATATCCCCTTCTACGTCAGCACCGTCTACCGCCTGGAGCTGGTCGAGGAGCCTCAGCCCCTCTTTTTCGGCCGAGTGGAGCTTGGGCAGGACCTCTACTACGACGAAGAGTTCTGCGTTCCCCTGCAAGAATAGCCTCCAAAGGCTGCGCGCCCCCGGTAGCGGGTGTTCCCGCCGCCGGGGGCGCTTGCGTTCGGGCGCCGTTTTCCGACACCCACAACAAGGAGCTGCGTTCTTCAAGGTTAATGAATGAACCTTATCACAGGCTTTTACTGATGTATTATGGCAGGCAACAGACTTTTTAAAGTACTTGGATGAAAGGTTAATCTCCGCTGACTAATTGGGAGAGAGATCCTAAAAGTTATTCCCGGGATGAGCTCCTTCTTTTTACAGGTGAGTTCGTACTTGCTGTTGTACAATGTCCCTTAGTTTCTGCGTATACGTTGTAGGTTAGTGTTAACAACATAATATGTTTTACTATCCCATTTCCAAAAGTATGACTTCAAAGATAAGATGTTTATGGATACAACTTCACACATGAAGATATGATCATCTCCATTCTAAACCTCTCTCGTTGTGTAATTCCATAGTTACTTAAGGGAGTGATCATCGATTTTGAAAGAGTTCTGACAAAAGATCGTGTAAATTAGCACATTATTTCAGAATCCCTTTTTCAAATTATTTCGGACGGATTCGGAAATAATGTGCAAAATCTTTGCGAATTATTCCAGGCTTTGCAGATTATTTCCGAACATTTGCACATTATTTCGGATGATTAACTAGAATGAGGATGGATCGGGATGAAACATAACAGGGGCCGATCAGCCCCTGCTGTGTCAGTACCCCATTTCTTCGGCTGCCATACGCACAATGTCTTCGTCAATCATATGTTTTTTTAATTGAGCGCCGTATAACAGGCAAGTGGTGGCGAGGTTGTTGATGATCCGCGGCCACCCCTGCGACTGCAGGGCGATCGCTTCTAAGGCAGCTGGGGTAAAAATCGGGTGTTTCGCCCCCGCCTGTTTCAGGCGGTGTTCGATATATCCTACCACTTCTTCCTTATCAAGAGGCCCCATCTGGTATCGCATGATGATTCGTTGGTGAAGCGGACGGTGTTGATTCAACCGTAGTTTTGCCTGTAAATGGGGCAGCCCCGCCAAAATCAAGACAAACGGATTTGTTGAGTCCATGTGAAAGTTGAACAGGATCGCGATATCCTGCAGAAAGGCATCCTTCGCTAAATGCATTTCATCGAGGATGAACACTGACGTTACCCGTTGTTCATGATACAAGCGCTCGATCCCTTGTTGGATTTGATAAAACAAGTCGACCTTGCGGTATTTCGGCTCTTCCCCGAGCCCGAAGGCAAGGCCGCGATAAAAGTCCATCACGCTTCCCGTTGACAATGGAAAATAAACGACGTGATACAGTGACGGATTCAGGGATTCCTTAAACGCCCGAAGGGCGAATGTCTTGCCGGCCCCTGGTTCACCGATCAATAGCCCGATCCCTCTTGTTCGTTTCACGTAGTCCAAAGCGGCGAGGGCCTCTTGATACGAGGCCCCTTGATAAGCCTCTGGTGGATTCGTCTCCTTCGAAAACGGCTCTCGGGAAAGGGAATAAAACGTTTTATACATCGTTTTCGCCTCCCTCTACCGGAACCGCCGCAAACGGTGACCGATGGCGTTTCACATAGGCATTGTCCTCGAAGCGAACAAGGACCGCTTCGGCGACCCGTTGACCGTCTTCGTACACATACACGCCTTGTTCATCATAACGGAGTTCGATCGATTGTCCGATGAACCGGGGCGGAACTTCATACAGCTGCTTGTTCAACGTGACCGTACCATCGGCCTTCACTTTACGGTATTCGCGTTTCAAAAAGATCGAGTCGAGCCAATCCGAATCCTCGACGAACGACACCAAATGGACTTGCGATTGAAACACTTCATGTGGCGTCTTCCCGTTCAACGAGGCATGCGGTTTTCGATGGTAATCTTCCTCCAACCACTTCCAAAATCGCTCGTTTAGCTCTTCGAGCGACTTCGGTGAATTCATTTCGAGCAACGGGTAAAACCGCGTCTGTACGGTGCGGAAAAATCGTTCGATTTTCCCTTTGCTTTGCGGATCGTACGGCTGGGTATGGATCAAGGTGATCCCTAACTCCGCGCAGGCGTACTGCAAGGGTTCCGCCCGATAAATCTTGCCGTTATCCGAGTAAATTCGCTTCGGCTTTCCGTATCGAAGCAGCGCTTCCTTGGTTACGATCCGCAACCCGTCAAATTTCTCGGAAGAGAAAAACTGAGCGTACGGCACGACCCGCGAGCAGTCATCGATATAGGCAATCAAAAACGTTTTTTGCGTTTTGCCATTCACGCGAATCAACGGGCCATGGGACAAATCACCTTGCCAGAGCTCATTGACCTGATCGTACGCGAATCGTTTTCGTTCAGGAATCGGTAAAATTTCTTTCCCCACGAGGTTGTATTTTTTTAAAAGTCGGTATATAGTGAAATAAGAGATGGATTGGATTTCCCCCTGCTCGATAAGGTGTTGGTAAAACACCGTCACGGGCATGTGGGGGTGTTTTTTTCTCAGGGCTAAAATGTGATCCTCTTCTTCAGGTGACAGCCTCCGGGAATGGCCACGGTCCGACCGTCGTTTCGGCTTCAGCGCCTCAAAGCCCCCTTTTTTGTACTGCGTGCACCAGTCGAGGATCGTTTTGGCGGCGATGCGTTTCTCTCCATGGTGGGGAACTTGATGGATCCGTTCCGCTACTTCCTTCAAGTACGTTTTTGGATCGACTTGTCCATTCACCAATGGAGCGATCAATCCATACCGAAATAAAGCGATCTCCTGTCTCATCGACTCATTCATTTCGATCTCCTCCTTCGTTCATCCCATTCTAGGACCTTATCGGTCCATCCTGTCTCTATCCTATCGGATCATTCCCCCGACCGTCGAGAGGAAAGGTTTGTGGAATCTATAAATGATTCCATATAAGGGGATATAAGTAAAATCAGGAACTGAATGTACGTGCAAAAAGATGCGTCGATCGGTGCTCCCATATCTCTTGGATGACGAAAAAGAGGCCGATCTCCTCCATCGTCTGGATCCACCATAGGGCTCGTTCTCTCGCTTGGGCGATGGCAGGACCAATTTTTCTCCAGCGCTCCGCAAAAAACCAATGAAGGTGGTTCAAATTTCGGAATAAACGTCGGACATAAAATAAAACCCCTTCATCCGTAGGAAGGAGTGGAGCCTCCTCCATCCCCCGTTTCGGAGTCAGGCCCAACCGTTCTTTCACCACTCTCCATATGGTGGGCAACGTATACTGAAAATAAGGGAGAAGAAATGAAGGCAACACGGCCACCGTCCTCCTGCACTCCGGGCAGCGATACCGAGCGATCCAAATGCGATAAGACTGATGCGACGTCACGGCATTTCGTTCGTAGTACCCATGGCGATAAAGAGGGCGTTTTGCCTGGCAATGAGGGCACCGCTTAAGAAGGGGAAAGTCGTTTTGTTTTCCCCGCTGGGCATATGTCTGGACATCGACCTGAAAGTCATGAAACCGAATCACGTCCTCGTCCCCCCTCTGGAAATCACCCATGTCCCATTCCGAAATAATTCACAAAAAATTTAGCACATTCTTTCGGAAAGGGGGAGAGGGATATTCCGAAGGAATGTGCAAAAAAGAGTCTTTTTTGTGCGGAAATAAAGTGATAATTTACAAATGGAATTTAAAAAAATCAACCCAATATTTACCGTGCGATTCATTTAATTAGCTACATCAAAAAATTCTATTGTAACTATTCACTCCGATAGTAGTATGTAAAGAAGCGCAACACAAATAGGGCATCCCCGTAATAGAAAATGCCCTAAGTGGTAGAAAGAACGCGATCAAGCGTGTCACCCGTCAACAGAAGACATAACGAATCCCACACGTTTTTTTCGTGTTTCGTCAGTGTGGAAACGATGCTTCTTGTGATACAAAAAGACTGGGCGAATGTTTCTTCGCGAAACGTACCCGAAATGTTCTCTTTGACTTTAACCATGCGAAGATCGCGTTCGGCTTGGTTGTTGTCAAAGGGAACATGTACTTCACGTAAGAAACGCAGCGCTTCTTCCTTTCGTTTTTGAAGGCGTCGAACAAAAGCGAGTGCTTTTTCGGAAGAGGTGTCATCGTTTCCAATCGGTGCTGTGCTTTCGCTAGGATACGATCATACACTCGTTCCCACCGTCTCGCTTCTTCTTCGGAAAGTGCACCGTGATGGGCTTTGACGGCTTGCTTGGCGGCTAACAGAAACGTGGTCATGCGCATCGCCCACGTATGCCCTTGTTCGATGAATCCTTTTAACTCACGCAAATGGTGGGCATGACAAAGGGCATGGGTGGCATGTGTGTATTTCGGATACGTACCGAACGCATCGTGCATCATCGTCCCTTCATATCGGGGAAGAATCCCGATATCATCGGTCGCTTTTTTTCCACGAGAAGCGTGAGGAGCCAAGTATGTATTATTTCGATGTGCACGCGACATGAACAACAGTGCCTGGCACCGTTCGCTAATGAGCATCGCTAGTAAGAGAAAAACCGCAGTGCTGCCAATAAGGCAACACGGCGGTTTTTCATTTTAATACTTTTTCGATGATTTAATTCAGGACGTATTTGAACAGCGAATCGATTTTCTGATCGCTCTCCAATCACCTGTGCAACATCATTGACGTGGGACAAAGAGGGACACAACATAGTTGAACAGCACCCGACACCGTTCGCTAATCTCCCAACCGCTCCCGTACTTCCTCCTCTGTCATGTCGAGAATATGGGCAACGTCTGTTATACTCATTCCTTTTTCGACCATTTTTCGAATCGTTTCATTTTTCCCTTCTTCTCGACCTTGTTCTAATCCTTCTTTCAATCCTTCTTGTCTTCCTTCTTCCCGACTGCCGCGAATGTTTGAGAGTTGATCAAGGAGCCATTTCAGCCGCATTTCGTATGCGTAACGGTTTTCGGGGTCGACGCTTAAGTTTTGCCATTCTTCTAGCGCTTCTAAAATGTCTTGTTCTGTCATGGCTATTCCCTCCAATTCACGAAACATCTCTTCATCCATTTTTTTCGTTCGTCCATCGACAGCCGACAACATCGTTAGCCATGGCCATTCCGGTGACTGTTTCACTTCTCTCCGATATTTCTTCCATTTTACCATAAATTGTGACAAGTCGAGTACATGAAATTCAAGGTGATGGCTCCAAAGAAACTGTTCTTCGTCTTCACGAATGTGAAAAACGGTATGGAAGCGATCTGTTTCATGTGGGAAAAGGGGATAATTTAAGATGGCGATCATAATCGTTGGAGGGAGGTAATGAAAATTGGAAATCGGGTGGCTCATTTTTTATGTGATCGAACCGTTGAAAAGTGGCTCAATTTTAGATTATCAAATACATGGATATTTGCCGAACCATTTCGACTCAATATGGGCTATCTACACAACATTTATACTCGTTTCGTTCTATATGTATAAGAAATAGAAGGCACCTTTGAGATGCTTCACTCTCAAAGATGCCTTAACACCAAAGAAAAACAAAATATATTGAAACGTTAGCAACAACACCCAACGGCTAACTAGATACCACAAAGAACGCTTTTGCTACGCCCCCACAATATCTTCTGAATTTCTGTTAATCTCATCGATAATGCGAATAATCTTCCGCGCGTCGTCCATGTTGTCTTGAAAGAGTTCAACAATGCTGCCGACGGTTTTGAACGGTTCTTCCTGCAGCACCCGCTTGTCCATGACTCCGTTTTTTACAAAGTAATCGACGATTAGTTTGACAAAACGGCTTTGCTGGATGTTCAACCGTTCGCTTGATAAAAATTCGGAAAACGCTTCGTTGGCGGCCTGCGGGTCAAGGCCGACGATTTGGCGGACGAGTTTTGTAATCGGTGTGTCTCCGAATTCTCTTTGATAATCGTCTTTTGTGCCAAGCTCGCTCCAAAGGATATGCTCGAGCGTTTTCAAATCTTGCACCGTTAACTTTTTGTTGTTTCGCAGCTTGTAAATGGCCATCTGGTCGCGGTGTTCGTGCAGATAATGTTCCACCTTTTTCCGATAATTTTTCAGATCATTGACATTAAACATCGGGCCGTTTTCTTTGACCTCTAAAATTTGGTCTTTAAAGTTCGTATAGTAAATTTTTTGCGTTTCTTTTTCAAGGAATTTCACTAAATCACGCAACGCTTCGCGAACGGCTTCCAATTCGAAAATATCGGCTTCGCTCCAAAATTCTTCCGTCTGCACCTTTTCGATGATGTATTTTTGCTCCTGCACTTGCGGGATCGAACCGAGCTTCGATAACGCCTCGGCGGTGCGAATCACACTCCGAATCGGCTTTGTGGCATTTTTCGTTTGCAGTTTTGCCAACTCAATCGTGTACATGAGTAAATCAAAACGTTTCGCCAATTCATCATCATTCAACGGAACAATCAGCGGCGAAATATGTTCTTTGATTTCATTGACATCCATGGCCGTTAAGGAGTCCCATTTAGCTCGGCTTTTAAACTTGTGTACGTATTGAATATGTTGGCGTACACGGAAGTTTTCTTCGTTTAACTTATTGATTTCCGCCAGCACCTCGTCAATCAATTCATTGCGATAGGCAATATACTCTTCTTCTTGGTACTGTAAATGTTGCAGTTCTTTAATGATTTCGACTTTAGCGTTAAATAGACGCTCCGTTAAGCTTTCCACCGCTTTTCCTTCGATTCCCTTTGGATTCTCGCGAAAAAACTCGAAGTTGCCGCAATAGTCAAAAATAAGGAAATGCGTTTTATCTTTCCCGACTCCGAATAAGTCTTTGCATAAACGGGTTCCGCGCCCAATCATTTGCCAAAACTTTGATTTGGAGCGTACTTTCTTGAAGAACACAAGGTTGACGACTTCCGGAATATCCACTCCCGTATCGAGCATATCGACCGATACGGCAATTTGCGGCCATTTGTTGCGGTCGGAAAAATCATCGATTAAGGTTTGGTAGTAGTTCACGCTGTAATCAATGACCCGCGCAAAGCCGCCCTTGTATTCAGGGAACAATTGATCAAAGCGCTCCACAATCCGTTCCGCATGACGATGGTTTTTCGCAAAAATAATCGTTTTGCCAAGTTTATCTCCGCCTTCGACGCGAATTCCTTTTTCCATTAAATCTCTCAGCACCGTATCAATCGTATCGTCGTTAAACAGCCATTCGTTTAACGCGGCACTGTCAATGTCCTCGCCCACTTCCTCATCAAATGTTTCTTCATATCGTTCTTTTTCTTCATCCGATAACTCATCGTAATGAATGCCTTCTTCGAGAAACTTTAATTTTGTTTCAATCGTCCGATAATCGACTAAATAGCCGTCCTGAACGGCTTGATCTAACTCATAGGCATAGGTCGGCACGCCGTTTTCTAAATCAAACACTTCATACGTATTGCGGTCAATTTCGTCCTTTGGTGTGGCGGTAAGCCCAAGCAATATCGCGTCAAAATAGTCAAAAATAGCCCGATATTTCTTATAAATACTGCGATGGGATTCATCGACGATAATTAAATCAAAATGCCCGACGGTAAAGAGACGTTTGCCGTCTTTTCGTTTCGCTTCGTCAATCGCGTTCATCATTGTCGGGTACGTCGAAAACACCATCCGGCTTTCCTCTGGATTGTCTTTGTTATCGAGCAAATTGCAAAGCGTCAAGTTCGGCAACAAATGGCTAAAGCTATTTTTCGCTTGCGTGACAAGCGTTTTGCGGTCCGCTAAAAACAAAATGTTTTTCACCCAATTGTGGCGAGTGAGAACATCGACAATCGCAGCCGCCGTCCGGGTTTTGCCGCTCCCCGTCGCCATGACAAGCAACGCTTTGCGCCGTTTGTTCTCGAGCGCGTCACAGACGGCTAACACCGCTTCTTTTTGGTAATAGCGATTCGTTATGTTGTCATTGATTTGCACATTTTTTAGCGGCTTCTTCATCGTCCGACGATCAATAAGCAAGCTTAATTCTTCCTTATTGTAAAAGCCGGAAACCTTCCGCGCCGGATAGTTAAGGTCGTCCCAAATATACGTTTCAAAACCGTTTGTGTAAAAAATGATTGGACGCTGGCCGTGCATTTTTTCAATACAGTCGGCATATAGCTTGGCTTGTTGCTTTCCTTTGTTCGGGTCAGCGGTTGTCCGTTTCGCTTCGATAACCGCAAGCGGCTTCCCGTTGTCGCCAAAAAGGACGTAATCGACATAGCCGACTCCTTCTTGATTTGGCATGCCAACGACAGGGTATTCCACAATAACGTCCTTTTTAAATTCCCAACCAGCAAGCTTCAAATCTAAATCAATATATTTCTTTCTTGTTTCCCATTCGCTTAGTTCATCGACTTGGAAGTGATATTCTTTTGTATTCGCTTCCCGTTTGGCGGTGAGAAGAGCGCGAAGCTGTTCATTTTCTTTCATCATTTCCTCAAGACGCTTGTCTTTCGAACTTAGCCGTTCGTATAAATCTTTTAATTCTTCCGGACGCTCGCGCTTTTCCTCTCCGATTGGCAATAACGATTCATCAAAATCCATAGCCGTATATTCATCTGAATAACAATAATCAATCCAAGACACAAACTGATGAAGATGATGCAGGGAAAGAATCGCTTCTTCCCTCGTAATCATCGAGTTCGTATGAACCGCGACATTTCCCAGTTTGACAATGTAACGCAACAACGGCAATAAATCTTCATCAATAATGGACAAAAAGCCGTTGTCATGAATCAAACTGGAAAGATTATCTTGATACGGAACTTTCAAAGCGCTGTCAAAGCTATACACCCACTTAACGGCAAGCTCCAGCGCACGACGCGTCAAAATCGCGCACGTTGCTGGACTCACGACTAAACTTTTCTCTGCCTCTAAACACGCATTCGTAAAGCTCTCATAATGAGGTTTGCCCATCAAAAATCCAAAGTTGGACCGCAACAAACGCCCCTCCCTTGACCGACAATCACTCGTTTATTTCACTGTTTTACTGCTCGTTGAACAATTCTCCCTTAAATGCACGTTGCATGAGGGAGTTGAAAATGGTTTCCATCTCGTTTAGACTATTTTGCAATTTCTTTTTCTGAATTGTTATTTTCTTAACGAATTTAGAAAATTCATTTTGCACTGTTATAGGAGGAACTGGTAAAGTTAATTCTCTTAAGTCGATCAAATTTATCTGTAATAAAGTAATCCCCTTTGCTAGGCTTTTGAATTTCCTTTGATATTGTTCTGTCTTAAACAAATGAAAAATATAAATTGGGTTAACTATTTTTTCATTAAACAATAATGGAGTTATACCTCGTGTAACATTGACTCCCTTAAAGCTTTCATCCACAAGATAAGAAGCACCCACAGTACCTCGGACTGTCAAAAGCAACTCGCATCCTTTTAATATTGTCCTAGAATAAGCATCGGATATATGTTTGGCTGTCCTTTTTAGATTATCTACAGATATTATTCCTTGTTGGATGTCAACAGGCCTAACTATTGGTACTCCATCAGGTACATCATCTCCGGGCTGGACAATACCATACGAGATTGAACAATTTTTATCCACAACTTCTTTTAGCTTATAAACATTCCATTGTTTAGTATTTTTATCTGGGTCCCCAAACATCTCCAAAAACACACTTTGAGTTAACTGGTCTAACGCTTCAATTTGGGCTTTTCGTTTGTCAATGAGTTCTTGGGCTTTGTCTAAAACGTCAACAACTTTGAGTTGATAATCTAACGAAGGTATGTCAATTTTGAATTCTGAAAATTGCTTTTTATTAATAATTGGAACTAGGGGTGCGTTTGCTATATGCTGCAGTTTTTTTCTATCATTCCATATTTTATAAGCTAAGTACTTTTCATTGACTATATTTTTATCAGGGATAATAGCATTTATTTGTTGATTAAATGCAGCCATTTCTTGTTTTAGTATACCAACTTTACCTATAATTCCAATACACGTAACTAATACACTACCTTGTGGCAAAATGCGAGCATGTTCAGCACCTTTATTAGATAAGTACTCTTTTGATTCGTTTAACATTGTTATTCTATCTATATACAAATCATCGGGTTTGATAAACATAACATCCTTTGAATCATAAAACTCACTATTACTTTTACTAGGTGTATTTCCTGTAATTACTTCACCTATATCTTTTAACTTATATGTTCTAAAATTCATAGAACTTCACACTACCCTCTAATCATTTCTTTCAACTCTCGTAATCCTTGCATAATCTCTTTTTCCAACGCTTCCACTCTTTCAAGTATCACACTTGGCGCTTCATACTGTACCTCTTCATACTCAATCTCTTTATATTTGTTAATCGAAAGGTCATAGTCGTTTTCACGAATTTCTTCCACCGGCACAAAGAATGACTGCTCCGTGCGCTTTCGTTCCTTTTCCGCCTCACGGTTATGGAAGCGCGCAATGATGTCCGGGATGTCGCTTTCCTCAATCGGGGTGCGCTTGTCGTCCAGAGAATAGCCATCTGCTTTCATGTCGTAAAACCAGACGTGATCTGTTCCGCCGACGCCCGTTTTCGTGAAAATCATAATTGCTGTCGATACGCCCGCGTATGGTTTAAAGACACCGCTTGGCATCGAAATAATCGCTTCTAATTTATGATTTTCCACAATTTCTTTGCGGATATCTTTATGCGCCTTCGAGCTGCCGAACAATACCCCATCTGGCACGATGCACGCACAGCGCCCGCCCGTTTTTAAGATGCGCAGGAATAAGGCCAAGAATAAAAGCTCTGTTTTCTTTGTTTTTGTAATTTTTAATAGGTCACTAGAAACGGCTTCGTAATCCAAAGAGCCTTTAAACGGCGGATTGGCAAGGACAAGGGTGTATTTGTCCTTATCTTTGTTTTGTTCCGACAAGGAGTCGCGATATTCGATATTCGGATTTTCAATGCCATGGAGCATCATGTTCATCGCGCCAATCCGCAACATCGTGCGGTCCATGTCAAAACCGTAGAACATATGGTTATTAAAATGTTCTTTTAAACTTTGCACTAAAAATAAGTCACTGCGATGTTTACGCAAATATTCGCCCGCCGCGACTAAAAAACCTGCGGAACCTGCGGCTGGGTCGACAATAATATCTTCCGGTGTTGGTTTGACTAACTCTACCATCATATTGATAATATGACGCGGCGTGCGGAATTGGCCGTTTGTGCCTGCGGTGGCGATTTTCGATAACAAATACTCGTACAAATCGCCTTTCGTATCGCGGTCTTTCATCGGAATGCGGTCAATGCCGTCGACGATTTTGACGAGCATTTGCGGCGTCGGGATCATGAAAATGGCGTCGCCCATATATTTTGCATAGGCCGATTCCCGATTGCCGTGCAAGTTTTTGATGAACGGAAACACTTCATTGGACACGACATCGTACATATGAGCGGCTTCAAAATGTTTGAATTTGCTCCAGCGCAAGTGTTGCTTATCGGGAGGAAAGATGCGTTCCGATTCAATGCCGAGCAGCGCATCCTCCTGCTCGCGCTGTGTTTCGACTTCATCCAAGCCTTTGATGAACAATAAGTAGGTAAACTGTTCAATAACCGTCAGCGGGTTCGTAATGCCGCCTGTCCAAAACGTTTCCCATATTTTATCGACTTTATGGCGCAATTCGCCTGTGAGCATGGCTTCTATGTACCTCCTTGTGATTTCCAATCTCTATTATATACGGTTTTCGATACAAAAAGGGGAAGAAAAATACGTTTTATGCCGGTTGACGCTCAGGAAGACAGAGAATGTCTTTCTTTGTGGAACAAAGAAACTCCCACTGTGCTTTGCATGAAGCGGGAGTCGTTCACCATAACCGTTCGAGGAACACTTGCAAGTGTTGTGGATTCTCAATAGGATGGATCTCATCCAGCCCCCAGTTTTGCAGGCGGATGAAATCTTTATCATGTCATTCGTGTCGTCATGGCCGTTTGCCCAATTCGACTGCAAACAACAAGGCCGGATCCACCGGCCCGTTGTCTTATCTCAACCGCACCTTCGCCACACACTCGACATGCGCCGTGTGCGGAAACATGTCCACTGGCTGGACTTCGAGCGTTTCGTAGCCGCCGTCTTCTAAGATGCGCAAGTCGCGGGCAAGGGTTGCCGGGTTGCACGAGACGTAGACGACGCGGGGCGGCTTCATGGCGATGATCGTCTCAAGCAGCGAGGCGTCACAGCCTTTGCGCGGCGGGTCAACGACCAAGCAGTCAGCGCGGATGCCTTCTTGATACCAACGCGGGATGACGTCTTCGGCGGCGCCGACTTCGAAGGTGACGTTTTGGATGCCGTTGAGTTCGGCGTTGCGCTTGGCGTCTTCGATCGCTTCAGGGACGATTTCGACGCCGTAGACATGCTTTGCTTTTCTCGCTAAAAAGAGCGAGATCGTGCCGATGCCGCAGTAGGCGTCCATGACCGTCTCCGATCCAGTCAACTCAGCGTACTCGAGCGCTTTGTCGTACAGCACTTTCGTCTGTTCCGGATTGACTTGGTAAAACGAGCGGGCCGAGATGGCGAATTGGATGTCCCCGATGCGGTCGGTGATGTATTCGCTCCCCCATAACACCCGCGTTTTGGCGCCGAAAATGACGTTCGTCCGCTCGGGGTTGATGTTTTGCACGATCGATGTCACGTCCGGGATTTCACGGACGATGGCGCGGACGATTTCTTGTTCATGCGGCAAACGTTCGGTGCGGGTAATGAGCACGACCATCACCTCACCTGTCGCCGCGCCGTAGCGGGCGACAATATGGCGGAGAACGCCCTTGTGCGTGGTTTCGTCGTATGGGGGAATGCCATAGCGTTCGGCGATGCGCTTCACCGTCTGGACGACGACATCGTTTTTCTCTTGTTGGATGAGACAGGCGTCCATGTCGATGATTTCATGGCTCCGCTCTTTGTAAAAGCCCGCGACCAAGCCCCCTTCGCGCTCGCCGACCGGCACTTGCGCCTTGTTTCGATACCGCCATGGGTTCTTCATCCCGATGACAGGATGGACGGTGACGCCGTCTAGCTTGCCGATGCGGGCGAGCACTTCTTTTACCTGCTTTTCCTTCGCCTTCAGCTGACCTTCGTAGCTGAGGTGTTGCAGCTGGCAGCCGCCGCATTGGCGATAGACGGGGCACGGCGGCTCGACGCGGTCGGGGCTCGGTTCGTACAGCTCGATAAGCCGGCCGTACCCGTACCCTTTTTTCACTTTGATCGCTTTCACCTTCGCCCGCTCGCCGGGGAGCGCGTGTTTCACGAACAAGGGAAAGCCGTCGACTTTCGCCACCCCGAGGCCGTCGTGGGTCAAATCGGTGAATGTGACGTCATAATACTCGTTTTTGGCGACAGGTGCTTGTTGCTTCGTCATATCGTTCTCCTTTCTGCCGTTCCTCTGTATATGTAGCGTGCCCTTTATAGGGGAAAGGCATAAGAAAAGAACAGGCTCATTCCCCTGTTCTCACTTGTTCCGCCTTTTCTTTTGGCATCAATACCTCAATATGGCGGTATAGATTGACAAACTCCCCTGGAAGCATGCCGCCGAATTCGCCGTCTAAGTTCAGCTGCATCGACGAACGCACCTTCACCCGGTTCGCTTTCGTGTAAATGACGTGCGGGTCGTTGATATGCTCGCCGCGCGCCGCGAGGGTGACAAGGCGGATGAATTCGGCCAAGTTCGTTTTCTTGACGATGATAAAATCGAACAGGCCGTCATTGAGCGACGAATCGGGCGCCAGTTTTTCAAAGCCGCCGACTGAGTTGGTCAGCGAGACTAAAAACATCATGATTTCGCCTTCAAAGATCTTGCCGTCGTACTCGATTTGCGCTTCGGTCGCCTTGATGGACGGAAGCATTTCGATTCCCTTCAAGTAATAGGCGAGCTGGCCAAGCATCGTTTTCAGCTTGCTTGGCACTTCGTAGGTGAGCTCCGTCAGGCGGCCGCCGCCGGCGATGTTGATGAAATAGCGTGTTTTGTCTTCGTTCGTCACACAGCCGATGTCAATGGGGACGGGCTCGCCCGTGGCGATCACCTCGCACGCCCCTTCAATCGAGCGCGGCACGCCGATGGCGCGGGCGAAGTCATTCGTCGTGCCGACGGGGATCACGCCCAATGTCGGCCGATACGGCTGATCGGCGATGCCGTTGACAACTTCATTGATCGTTCCGTCGCCCCCTGCGGCAACGACGAGATCAAATTCCCGCAGGACGGCCTGGCGCGCCGCTTTCGTCGCATCCCCCGGCCCTTGGGTCGCATGGCATGACGTTTCATAGCCCGCCTTTTCCAACCGAACGAGCACATCGGGCAAATGGCGCTTAAACAGTTCGCGTCCCGATGTCGGGTTATAAATAATTCGAGCTCGTTTCATCATCTTCAACCTACTTCCTTTTTTCCATTCCACTCGTTCCCATCATAGCGAAACAACGCTTGATGCGCAACTCCGACGAATGTCGTGAACAAGGCGGCGAGAAACAGCGCCCTCGGGTTCAAGCGAAGGGCGCTGTGGGAGGATCGGCGTCATTCCGTTGTCTTCGCCTCTTGGGGCGATGCTGGCGCGCCGGGCGGCTGGGCATGGGCGGGTGCGCCCCCTTGGGCGATGTTCTCAAGCAACTGCTTCACATCGATGCCCGTTGAGGCTTTTAACGTCTCCTGCAAGCTCGCCATTAAATTCGTCGCATAGCCTGTGACACGGTTGGCGCCGCCCCCCGCTCCTGAGCCGGTGTCGACGATCGTCAGCTTCTCGATGTTCGAAAGCGGACTTGCCACTTGTTTCGCATACTCCGGAAGCATCTTGATGATCATGTCGAGCACCGCTGCTTGGCCGTAGCGCTCGAACGCTTCGGCGATCTTTTGTTTCGCCTCCGCTTCGGCGAGACCTTTGAGGCGGATGATTTCTGCTTCTGCTTCCCCTTTCGCTTTCTCCGCTTCAGCCTTCGCCAACCCGTCAAGGCGGACGCGCTCCGCTTCCGCTTTCGCCAGCGTTTCGACGCGGTATTTTTGCGCATCGGCTTCGGCGATTTGCTTCGCCTTTTCCGCCGCCGCTTTTTGTTCAATCGCATAGCGCTCAGCGTCGGCTTTTTTCTTCACTTCCGAATCGTATTGGCGCTCGCGGCGCAAAATTTCTTTTTCTTCCAACTCGATTTGTTTTTGCCGCTCGATGATTTTAATTTGCATTTGTTGCGCTGTAACTTCCTGCTTCGCCTTCGCTTCTTCGAGGTGGTACGCCTGATCGGCGCGCGCTTTGGCGATGTCTTGCTCGCGGCGGAACTCAGCGAGCTTCAGTTGGTTGATTTTTTCCGCCTCGGCGATTTCCGTCAGCCGCTCGAGCTCCGCTTTGCGCGCTTCCTTGTCCGCTTCGGCGCGCTTGATGCGCGTCTCTTTTTCCGCCTCGGCTGTCGCGATGTCGGCGTCGCGCTTCACTTGGGCGATGCGCGGTTTCCCGAGCGCATCGAGGTAGCCGTTTTTGTCACGCACGTCTTTGATCGTAAACGAGACGATGACCAACCCCATTTTGGCGAGATCTTGTGAGGCAACGCGCTGCACTTCCTGTGAAAACTTGTCGCGGTTTTTGTAAATTTCTTCAACGGTCATTGACCCGAGAATGGAACGGAGATGGCCTTCGAGCACTTCTTTCGCTTCGTTTTCCATATCTTGACGCGTTTTGCCTAAAAACTGCTCAGCCGCGGTCGCGATTTCGCCGATCGAACTCCCGACTTTAATGATCGCCACCCCGTCCGCCATCACGGGCACGCCTTGTTCCGTATACACTTCCGGCGTTTGTACATCCAATTTGATCGACAATAAACTAAGCGGCTCGGCCTGCTGGAAAATCGGCACGACGAACGTGCCGCCGCCGCGGACAATTTTAATTTTGTTTCCCGATTCGTCCACGTGGACGTTTTTGCTTCCTAAATAGCTGCCAGTGACAATAAGCGCCTCATCCGGCCCGACCGTGCGGTAGCGGGCGATGAAAATGGCAATGAGTCCGACAAGAAGCAGGACGACGACACCAATGACAATCAACCATGGCGCAACCATGACAGGTCCCCTTTCTTTGTTTTAGATGGAAAGGTGATACGGATCGTGCCTCGCCACCACAGCGACGCCGTTTTCCATTTGTACGATGATGACCTCTTCCCCTGACGGAATGGCCTCATTATTTGCGCTTTTCGCCGCTTTGGCCACCGCGCCGCTTTTACGGGAGATGAGAATTTCGCCCAACCCGTCAGGCGGCACCGAGACGATCACTTTAGCAAGCGCCCCCTCCAAATCGGCGTCCGTATACCCAAGCGACGCCTCGGCCGAGCGGAGCGGCAAAAAAACGAAAAAGTGCAAAAGCAACACGGCAACAATCGCCACCCCAATGCTAAGCCAAATGATAGAACCTGATGCCCAATCCGTATACATTTCCGCCAACAGCCCGACCGCGCTGCCGACGATGAAAAATGATAAAATGAGCTGCGGGCTGAACAGCGGATGATCGGCTACATCGAACAGGCCGTCAAGCACGTCGCTGAAGAAAAAATACAACACCGTCAGCAGCGCACTGACCACCAACACCGCTCCGTATACGACTTCAGGCGGATGACCGAACCACATCCCCCTCCCCTCCTTTCCCGTCAATGATTCATACGGCCGAAGCATCAGTTGGTTTCATCATTTTTCCATCAGCATCAAAATTCGACAGCATTTCTCTTATTTCCTGTCTTCGAACAAAAAACTTCTGTGAAAAAGCTGTGATCAGGCAGGATTTTGCCTTGCATGGATCGAATAAAATAATGGGAGTCTAAAAATAAATAGGGAGGGAGACCATGTCAGAAACGCGCATTGACCATGATCGCCTGTTTAAAGAGTTGTTAAGCACGTTTTTTGAAGAATTCGTTCTCCTCTTCTTCCCGCGCGTATACGAGCATGTTGACTTTAACCATCTTTCCTTTTTATCAGAAGAAGTGTTGACTGATGTTACTGCAGGGGAAAAACATCGAGTCGATCTATTGATCGAGACAAAGCTAAAAGGGGAAGATGGACTGATCATTGTCCACATCGAACACCAAAGCTACATCCAACCCGCTTTTTCGGAGCGAATGTTCATTTATTTCAGCCGTTTATTTCAAAAACACCGCCGCCGTATTCTTCCGATCGCTATCTTCAGCTATGACGCCATCCGTAATGAACCTTCCTCTTTCACTGTGGAGTTTCCGTTTTGGGCTGTTCTCGATTTCCGTTTTTTGGCCATCGAATTGCGCAAACTCCCGTGGCGCGAGTACATCCGCCATGACAACCCGGTCGCCGCCGCCCTGTTAAGCAAAATGGGGTATAATGAAGATGAGAAGGTGGAAGTGAAAAAGGAATTTTTGCGCATGCTCACCCGCCTCGAGCTCGATGAGGCGAAACAGCGTCTGTTGTTCGGCTTTTTCGAAACATATTTGCGGTTATCGGATGAAGAAGAAATCCGACTGCGAAATGAGGTGAATACAATGGAGGAGAAGGAGGCTGCCAAAGTCATGGAACTCATCGTTTCATACGAGCAGAAAGGCATGGAGAAAGGAATGGAGAAAGGAATGGAAAAAGCAAAGATGGATGTTGCGAAACGAATGTTGGCAAAAGGATATGATGCCGACACGATTCATGAACTGACCGGGCTGCCGCTTGAAAAGATTGAACAAATGAAGAAGTAATGCGGGGACAAGGGCCTTTCTCCCTGATATTTCATCCCGGATTGTCGTCGTCCTTCGATCCCTCAAAAGCCTTGAGGATCGACGACAATCACTGATAGAAGAAATCAGTCGGGAGAAAGGCCTCTCAACGTGATTCTTATCCATTTTGGCTGACATCCCGATCCTCTGAAAGCCCAATCCGCTCAAGCTCACGCCCCAAGCGTCCCGCAAGCATCAGCCCGTACATGTGAAAATCAGCTCGAAGCGACCAAAGCGGATGGCCGAAGGTGGCGGGTTTGTTTCCTTCGATGAAAAAGTGGCTGAACCAAGCGAGCGTGTAGGCGGCAATCGGCGCGCCAAGCAGCCACCATGCGTTTCCCGTTACAGCCGCGATGATGATGAACAAAAAGACAAAGCTCGTTCCGACAAAATGCCAGCGCCGCGTCGCTCGTTTGCGATGCTGGGTCAAATAGAACGGCCAAAATTCTTCATAGTCTCGGAATTGTATGTCCCTCTCCCCCCTTGCCGTCATCTCCTGCACTATCATTGTATTTCATCCATCACGTAAAATGTCTGCAAGTTGTGCTTTTGTTTCGGCACAGTAAACTTGGCGGCAAGTTGGGCCGTACGCAGCTGGAAGATGTTCATTTCTCCTGCATTGTCCGCCTTGTTCCCCTCCTGCGGCTCGAACAATATATACACATAATCGCCGTGAAACCGTGCTTCCCAGTACACAGAAGGCAGTTCATGCTTTTCGATCAGCTTGAACTGATCGTTCAAAGCAATCCACCCCGACTTTTCCCTCTGGACATAGCTCACCCACAGCGCGTCTCCTTTCACTTGGAGCTGATCGAATCGTGTTTCCTCTTGCCCCATGTCCCAATATGTCACTCGCCATGAATGCGGATCAATGATTGTGAGACGAGGTTTCGTGGCGATGACAAGGTAGTTGCGGAAAGCCGCCATCGATCGGGCGGAGGAAGTGAGCAACGGAATTTCTTTCACGACCTCACCGCGTTGATCGATCACATACAATACGCCTTGTTCCTTTTCAATCACATCGGCGAACACATAGAAATACGGCGCTACGTGCAAAACTTGAAGAACGTAGGGAGGGAATCGTTTAGAAAATAACAATTTTCCCTCTTTTCTTACTTCTAGTTTATTGGTTTTTACATCTTGGTTCAGCGAACGAATATCCCACTCTCCCTCCAATGAGGCAAAGGAAAGAGGGCTGGAGACCGCTTTTGATCGACAACCGTCCATGTGTCTGGATTTAGTCGATACACATACTTTCCTGTATAATCGGACCACAACAACAGTTCCTTTGTTGAAGAAGCGGGCAAAAGGTGAGAGATTCCAACTGCTTTCAGCGTCACCACTTTGCGCACATGATGTTCGTCCGCCTCCACGATATATGACTCCCGCTCCAACGGGTGAGAATACAAAAAGAAAATACGCGCTGACGGACCGTGCGGCAAATGAGCGTTGGACGGTTCGTACGTCCGCACCGAGGAGACAACGGAATTGTCAATGTTCTGCACCCAATATACGATGACAGGCGCGGCTGCCGCCAGCACAACCCATATCCATCTCTGCCGCTTCCACCAAGCCTGCCCTTCCTTTTTACCTCCTATGCGCTGGACAAGCAATCCCCAGTACCATACGATGTAAAGGAACAACGCAAGCGACAGCCACGCCCACCATTGTCCTTCGATGAGGGATTGCTGCCAGTAGGCGAACGGATCGACGCCGACCCTGGCGATGGTGTGAAAATTGTTCAGAAAAAAGAGCGGCACTGCGATCACTGCAACGAGCGAATACAAGCGGCGAACCGTTCCTTTCACTAGCATCGCCACACCGGCGAGCAACGTCGCGGTGCACATGAGGTAGTACAACATTGACATCCATAGCGGTGCACTTGGGCCCATGTTGAATCCCCTTCCATCCATGGTGGTTGTAATATTCTATGAAATCGAGAACGTTTCCTTCCTTGCAGAAAGATTTGCACCCCCTCTATGATGAAGCAACTGCTCAAATTCACAACACGCTTTGCTTACACCCTCAAAGTCAGTAAATCCACGTTTTTCCCTCCGTAATGTTTTCAAGTTGCGGGGATGAACGGATAAAAATAGAAGGGCATAACCGTTATTTGGATGGTATACCCTTCTACACACACATTGAAATATCCTCCGTCCGCTCTTTTAGTTGCTGCTAGCATAGGTTATTGTCTCAGAGTCTTGATCCAAGTCAGACGGGGTCACGATGATGCCTCCATCGTCATCCAAATCAAATCCTCGATTCTCCCACGCTTTCCACACGAGCAACGAGCAATACCATTTTGATGATTGACCTTTTGTGGCTGTTAAACTATACGGCTCACCGATTTGTGCTCTAGCGTATGACTGTGCTGATGTATAATCCTCTCCCATTGCCCCTTTCACCCAAAGTCCTTTCCATGTTTTCCAACGTGTTTTCCAGTTGTTAACGTAGTAGCGGACTCCTTCACCTGGCCATGCTTCAATTATATATTCACCATCCCAACGGACAATGGCAGCATGACCATGATTCCATCCAGAACTTTCACTATCATAAGTAATTAAGATGTCCCCATTAGTTCCTAAGGCACCACTTGATGCTAATGCTGATACCCCTTTTGCCTGTTGCCCGCTAATAACTTGATTATACTTGTCAGGAGCATTCTTTTTCATCCACTCTATTTCTTTCTTCACGGCTTCTTGATCAACAGGTTCATTGATTAAATTTATGATTTCTTGCCGCTCTTCTCGTTGTTTCTTTTCCATCTCTTGTTCGATTTGGATCTTCGCCTTATTCACTTGCGCATCCACCTGAGCGTACGCCATCGGAACTCCTGAGGTGCCAATGAGGCCTAAAGCTACAATCGAAGAAAGCAGGAAAGATTTGTTCATAAAATACAAATACCTCCTTTAATTTTATATTTTAACAATTGAAATTTTATTAGAAATAAAAAAAAAAGGGTCTTCACCATTTTCTGTGATTTCTACTCAATCCTAGAGACATGTTAGCTGGATGAAAT
>NZ_JHUS01000010.1:0-27395 GCF_000691465.1 Geobacillus sp. CAMR5420 | reverse complement strand
GTGTCGAGACGGTGTCCAGAACGCGGCTTGGTGTTCTTCGTACAGCTTTTCTCGAAGAGCGTGGCTGATGTACCCTTTGTCCCCAAAGTTGTAGGGATGAGGGATTTGAGTCATCACCGTTTCAGCGGCTTTGACGTCGTGGCAGGACGATTCCGTCACGACATAGCCCATGGCCAGCCCTTGATTGGTCACTTGAAGATGCAGCTTGAAACCGTAGTACCATTGCTTTTTGGAAGCACAATACCCCATATCCGCGATCCCTCGAAATCGCTTGACGCGCTGCATTCTTGCGGGATGGCACAACGGAAGAGGCAAGCTGTCGACGACCGCATAAGCATGGTGTTGGCCACGTTTCGCCAGCTCATGACGGATCCATTTGATGGCGAAACCAAGCGCTCGGCAGCGGCGGTTGTATCGGGAGCGTTCAAGAAACGAGCCGTTTGTGAACAAATTTCCCGTGACAAAACGATGCCAGGCTCGTTCGGAAGAAAAGCCCAGCAGCTTCCCCAAAAGGTGAACCGCCATGACCACTTCGTCTTCTTGCTTGACCAAGTGACGGTTGCGGCGATGAAGATACATTTGAATCAACGACAGTTGGGCAGAAACAAAACAGAAAATAGCGGCATATTGTTTTTGAAGTTTGGCTGGATCTGTAGTAAAATGAAAGTGCTCTTGCATGGGGGATCTCTCCTTTCGAATGTTGGGTGACACTTTCATTCTACTGGAGATCCGCCAGCAAGGGCTATTTTTATGCTTGTCTGAGTTTTATCTAGCACCACGGGTTCATAAAAATCAAAAATCTCTAACACTTTCTTATCTGCGTGTAGATAGATGTGAGAGAATCTTCGGAACATCCGTCCCGTAGCGCTTGGCTGCCTTCAGTCAACAGCCAACATGGCCCTTCCCACGCAACAGTCTTCCGAGCGGCGTTGCGGTTTCAGTCATGGGCACTCCCCATTGTACACACACTTGCTTGTGGACATGCAGCCGTTTCTTGCCATCCTAAGACAACATGGGACCACTGACACAGACCCGCTTTTGTTGGATCCACAAAAAATCGCCCCTTCCCCGCCGATTCGCTGGAAAAGAGGCGATGTCTTCTTATGACTGGCTGCTGTCTCTCGCTTTTAAGGTAACCGATACGGTCGTCTCAAACCCGTCGCGATAGATCGTCAGTTTGATGCGATCACCGACCGCTGTTTTCGTATACAAATATTTGCGCAACGCGCTGACGCTGTCGATTTTCTCCCCGTTGATCGCCGTGATGACGTCTTTCGATTTCAATCCGGCCTCGGCGGCTGGGGAGAACGGTTCGACGGACGTGACGGCCGCCCCGCTTGTGATGTTCGACGGCAATTTCAATTCATTCGTGCGGACGTCATCGGACAAATCCGCCACATCGACAAGCTGGACGCCAAGGTACGGGCGTTTGATTTTCCCATCTTTCATCAGCTGCTCGACGATCGGTTTGACGTTTTCGCTCGGGATGGCAAAGCCGAGCCCTTCGACGCCCGTTTCCGCGATTTTCATGCTGTTGATGCCGATCACCTGCCCCGCGCTGTTAATGAGCGCTCCGCCGCTGTTGCCCGGGTTGATGGCGGCGTCCGTTTGGATGACGTCGATTTCCCAATCCCCCGCTGACGTTGAGACGGGCATCGTCCGTTTGCCGCTGACGATCCCTTCGGTGACCGTCCGCGACAAATCAAGGCCGAGCGGGTTGCCGATTGCCGCCACGGGTTCGCCGATTTTCACCTTCGACGAGTCGCCGAAGCTCGCCACTTTCGTCACCCCTTCAGCGGGGATTTTCAAGACGGCAAGGTCGGTGAGTGCATCCGCGCCGACGATCTCGGCTTTCACTTTCTTGCCGTTCGCGAGCGCCACTTCGACTTTGTTCGCTCCTTCAATGACATGGTTGTTCGTCACAATGTAGGCCGCATCGCCGTCTTTTTTGAAAATCACACCCGACCCCGTCCCCGCTTCGGTATCTTGCGCTTGATCAGAGAAAAAGTCCACTTGCTTCTGAATGTTGACGACCCCGACGACCGCATCGGCGACTTTGTTAATAGCGTCAATCATATTCGTTTTGACGTTCGCCGTCGGCTGCAATGGCAGCGCCTCGCTTTTTGCGGTCGTTTCCGCTGTTTCCGTTTGGGAATTCGTTTCTTCATGCATCCATTTCGGCGCCACATACCACGTCGCCGCACTGCCGATCACCGCCCCTGCCATGGAAGCGGCAAGCCACGATACAAAGCGGCCGCGGCGTTTCGGTTCTGGCGTTGGGGTTGGTTCAAATGGCATCATGTCCATGGCTCATCTCCTCCTTCGTGATCCCTAATCGCATATACGACATTTTTGTGCGAATGGCCGCCAAGCAGTGAAATGGCGGGCGAAATACGACGATGCCACCGACATCGATCGGTCTCGCATAAAGGGAGGACCAGCGTCGCTGTTTCTTCCGGTTGTTCTGATGCATCGTTTCATCCCTTCCTGCGTACGTTATGTCGTCTCCGGCGCTGGCGTCATCCGCTTCTGCTTCCGCCTCCGTCCCGCTGCGAGCGTGCGGATCGACAGGAAAATCCCCGTCGCGGTCAAAATGATCATCGCCACCGCCGCGACATCAACCGCCCAGCGGATGTCAAGCGAACCGATTCTCCCTTCGTGCAGCTGGCGGACGAACATCATCAGCGACGATCCGCCTCCCTCGGCGCGCGGTGCCATCGGGGCCGTAGATGCCCCCGCTCCCGACGTCTGCCCCGCCCCGAACGCGTTCATTCTTTCCTGCGCGGCGCGGTGCATCTCGCCACGCTCCGCCTGGCCGATCAGCCACGGCTCGGATAGAAGGAGCCCCGTCACCGCCTCGACAAGCAAAAAGATCGAACTGATCAGCCCAATCCAAAGATGCAAATTCCTCATTTTCCTCATCGCCGTTTGCCTCCTTTTCCTCTTCGTCCATCATGATAGCCAAGGAAGGTGAAAAAATGGTGAAAATTCTTTTTTTTTGAGAGAACAGCCTTCTGCGCGGCGAATGGGCTGCGTTTTCACCGTTTTTTCACGAACGATTTGGTATGATAAAAAGGAAGAGAGACAGAACGGAGGAATGGCGATGAAAATTTTGCTGGCCGAGGACGATCTTCACCTAGGGGAGCTGATCGTTCATTTATTGAAAAAGAAAGGGATCGACCATATCGATTGGGTGCAGGAAGGGGAAGATGCGTACGACTACGCGCTCGCCGAGTTTTACGATGTCGTCGTGCTCGATTGGATGCTTCCAAACGGCGATGGGCTGGACATTTGTCGACGGTTGAGGCAAAACGGCTACACAGGCGCGATTTTGATGCTGACGGCGAAAGACGCCGTCCACGACCGCGTCACCGGGCTTGAGGCGGGAGCGGACGATTACTTGGTCAAACCGTTTGAAATCGACGAGCTCGTCGCGCGGCTCAAGGCGCTCGCACGGCGGACGTTCGTCCCGCTCCAAGAGGAAAAAGTGACGTTTCACGGCTTCACCTTAAACCGGACAAGCCATACGCTCCACCGCGGCGATGAGGAAATTTTCCTCACCCCGCGCGAGTTTCAGCTTCTCGATTTGCTCGTGCAAAACCAAGGCCAAGTCGTGCCGCGCGAAACGATATTGGACCGCGTTTGGGGGTGGGATGCCGATGTGTCGATGAAAACGATCGATGCAACGATCAAATTATTGCGCAAAAAGTTGAAAGACGATGTCATTCAAACGGTGCGCGGGGTGGGATATAAAATTGAGAAATCGATGGAATGAATGGCGCGGCTGGCTGCGCCGCTTAGGAAGCGCCGACTTGTTCCGCCGCGCCCATTGGCGGCTGACGGCGCTCTACAGCGGCATTTTCACGTTGTTTCTCGCCTTGTTTGTCATGATCGCCGCGGCCTTGTTTTACTGGATCGCCACCTCTGACCAAGAGCGGCGCATCAGCCGCCTCGCCGAGCAAGAGGCGAATACGATCGAACAAGTGCTGCTCAAGCAAAGCAATTTCGACTTGTTTGATGATGAAAATGTCATTTTGTTAAGCGAAGACCAACTCTTTTTTTACGTCATCGGCCCGGACGGGGGCCTGCTCGCCGGGGATGAAGTCCACCCGCGCCTGCGCCCGTATTTTTTAAACGCCTTGTCCCATCTCAAGGCAAATGAGCGCGCTCCCGTCTACATGAGCGTCTCTTTGCCGGAACATATGCCCGGCCTC
This sequence comes from Geobacillus sp. CAMR5420, assembly GCF_000691465.1. Lineage (NCBI taxonomy): Bacteria > Bacillati > Bacillota > Bacilli > Caryophanales > Anoxybacillaceae > Geobacillus > Geobacillus sp. CAMR5420. The sequence goes on along the minus strand of NZ_JHUS01000010.1, from coordinate 23,181 downwards.
GCGCGCGAAGCGGCCCGCGACTGGCGCGTGCTCGCCGCCGCCCGTCCGCTCGTCATCCACGGCGATTTCGTGGGCATGCTGTATATCGGCATGGACGTCACGTCGTTTTTCGGCGTGTTCCATTGGCTGCTCATTGTGCTCATCGGCTTGGCCGTTTTGTTTCTCGCCGTCGGCGTCGCGCTCAGCTTCTTTATGTCCAAGCGTGCGCTCGCACCGATTGAAGAGGCGTACGAGCGGCAGCGCCAGTTCGTCGCCGACGCCTCTCATGAGCTGCGGACGCCGCTCAGCGTCGTCTTCTCGTCCGTCGAGGCGCTTTCGCTTGAGGAAGATGTGATGAAAAACGACTTTGCCCGCCGCCTGCTCGACCGCCTGCGTGACGAATTGAAGCGAATCACGAAACTGATGAACGACTTGTTGACGCTCGCCCGCGCGGATGCGAAGCACGCCGCGCTGGAGCTTTCAAAACAAACGTTCGATTTCCGCCCGCACGCCGAGCGCACGTTCCAGCTCATGTCGGAACTGGCGGCGAAAAAACAGATTACGATGCATTTTCACGCTCCCGAGCAAGCGCTCGTCACCGCTGACCCGGACAAATTGACGCAGCTGTTGTACATTTTGCTCGACAACGCGATCAAATACACCCCCGAAGGCGGCGAGGTGACGCTGTCGATCCGCACCGAGCCAAAGCACGTGTTCCTTTCCGTCAAAGACACCGGCATCGGCATCCCGCCGGAAGACATCGGCCGCATTTTCGACCGCTTTTACCGCGTCGACAAAGCGCGCTCGCGCCAACAAGGCGGCCACGGCCTCGGGCTGTCGATCGCCAAATGGATCGTCGACGCCCACGGCGGCGCGATCCACGTCCATAGTCAAATCGGGAAAGGAACCGAATTTCTTGTTCGTCTTCCTCGCTAAATCCAGGGGGCAAAACAGTAAGGCGAAGGCTTCCTTCCCCTAACAGAACGTGCCGTTGAGTGAGAAAAACGAAACATCATACTTTGTTGCTGTTGCAAACCGAACATATTCATGTTATGATTCAAAACGTAATGACCAAATTGTCCATTTAGTCAAAAATGAAGGATGAATGCCCATGTCGGATAAAAAACAACAAATTATTGATGCCGCCACCCAATCATTTTCGCTGTTCGGCTACAAAGCAACGACAATGGATCAAGTAGCGAAGATGGCTAATGTCGGCAAAGGAACGATTTATACATTTTTCAAAAGCAAAGAAGAGCTGCTTGACCATATCGTTTCCTCTGTTATATCCGAAATTAAGCATGAAGCGGATGCGGCTATGGATGATCGTTTGCCGTTCAGCGAAAACGTCCAACGCGCCTTGCAGCGTATTTTTACATTCCGTCAAGAACATGAATTAACCATCAAACTTTTGCAAGAAATGCGGGATATTGGCACCGCAGCTGTACGAGATGTGATGAAACGCCTTGATCGCGAAATGATTGCCTATATTCGCGAAAAAATTGAAGAAGCGATGGCAAAAGGGGACATTCGCTCTTGCGATCCAGAGTTAACGGCATTTTTCATGTTTAAAATGTACATCGCATTAAGCATTGAATGGGAAAAAGATCACGAACCATTGTCTCAACAAACCATTGCCGAACTGTTTGATCTGTATTTGCTGAAAGGATTGTCTCCATGATAATCCTTCTCTTTTTGGAGCGAAATGACTAAATGGACAAATCAGTCATAATTATAAACAAAGGAGGTTCGGGCATGCACGCATTTCAATTATGGTTAAAAGAATGGAAGGCCATTCTGTCCAACCGCAAAGTGCTGATTCCTGTCATAGCTGTATTATTCATCCCTCTTCTATACAGCGGCATGTTTCTATGGGCATTTTGGGATCCATACGATCATTTGGATGAACTTCCCGTCGCTGTAGTCAACCAAGACAAAGGGGCGGTTCTCAACGGCAAAGAGATTCATCTTGGGGAAGATCTTGTCGAAAAGTTAAAAGAGAACAAGCAGTTTGACTGGCATTTTGTAACCGAACATGAAGGGGAAAAAGGGTTAAAAGAACAAAAGTATTATATGCTCATTCAAATCCCTGACGATTTTTCCCGGAATGCGACAACGTTGCAAGACGATCATCCGAAAAAACTGCAGCTCATTTACAAACCGAATGAGGGATTTAACTTTCTATCGGCACAAATCGGCGAAACTGCAGTTGAAAAAATAAAAAACGAAGTAGCGAACGCCATAACAGAAACATATGCCGAAAGCATGTTTGATACGATTCAAACTGTCGCTGACGGATTGACAAACGCGAGCGACGGAGCCGCACAACTGCATGACGGACTCAGCCAAGCACAAGACGGAACAAACCGACTGTATGATGGCATGAAAAAAGCACAAGACGGAACTGAAACGTTATATCACCATTTAGCGACACTCGCGGAAAAATCCGTGAGCTTTACTGACGGACTGCACCAAGCTGCCAGTGGCTCATTGCAAGTTCAAACCGGGTCCGAAGCGCTTTACAACGGGATGAAACAGATGACCGCTGGGCAAGAGAAACTCCTCTCCGGAGCAAAGCAGGCTCAGCAAGGAACAGCGAATCTTGCTTTAGGAACAAGACGCGTATACGAGGGGATGCAAGCACTGGACGCCCGCATGCCGCAACTTTTACAAGGATCTGAACAATTGAGCGATGGAGCAGCAAAGCTCACAGCTTCATTGGCTCAGTGGCAGGAAGGAGCCGAACAAGTTCACACAGGTGCGGCCCAAATCACAAGCGGTCTTGAGCAGTTGGGCGCGCAGCTGGACGTGCTCATCAAGACAACTCCTCAAGCGCAACAGAGAGCCGTATATGAGCAATTAAAAGAACAAATCATGAAACTATCATCGGGAAGCCAGCAAGTCGAAAACGGCCTTGCGCAGTTAAATAGCGGCGCCCAATCGTTGCACTCTGGAGCCTCTTCTTTGCACGAAGGAGCCCAACAGCTGCATGAAGGGCACATCGCTCTCGAGCGCGGAGTCGATGAACTGCTTGCCGGTCAACAACAACTTGTCAATGGCGCAGACGCACTGGCGAATGGCCAAGAACAACTCGTCAGCGGCATGAAAACAATGTATGACAAAATGCAAGAAGCTGCACAAGGAGCAAGCCAGCTTGCCCATGGCAGTGGAACACTTTCTTCAGGCCTGCAAACATTGGCTCAAGGAGCGGATCAGCTTCAAGATGGTACGCGCCAGTTGAGGGACGGTTCACAACAAGTAGCGGCTGGAACGAAGGAATTAACGAGCGGGACAAAACATTTGCAAGATGGTGTCAACCAACTGACAGACGGCTCGAAAGAATTGGCGGATAAATTGAAAGAAGGAGCCGAACAAGCAAGCGATGTCAAAGCCAATAAGGCTGTCTACGACATGTTTGCCCAACCAGTGAATCTCCACAAGGAAGAAATCAATAAAGTGCCGAACTACGGAACAGGGTTTACGCCGTACTTCTTATCACTTGGATTGTTTGTCGGAGCGCTGTTGCTTTCCATCGTCTTTCCGCTTCGCGAACCAGCGGAGATTCCGCGTTCACCATTGCATTGGTTTTTGGCTAAATTCGGCGTCTTGATCGGCATCGGGATTTTGCAAGCACTGCTGGCGGATGTCGTGTTGCTGGTTGGACTCGATTTACACGTAAAAAGCGTCCCGCTCTTTATCGTGTTTAGCATTGTCACTAGCATCACATTTTTATCTGTCATTCAATTTCTTGTTACCGTGTTCGGCGATCCAGGAAGATTTATCGCGATTGTCGTGCTGATTTTGCAATTGACAACAAGCGCGGGAACATTCCCGCTCGAACTGATTCCACGCTCGTTGCAACACTTTAACGCATGGCTTCCGATGACGTATTCGGTTTTCGGATTGAAAGCGGTCATCTCAAGCGGTGATTTCTCGTTTATGTGGGAAAACATCGGCAAGCTGCTTCTATTTGTTGTTGCCATGATGATGGGAACACTCGTTTATTTGACTATCCAACATCGCCGCCAATTTGCAACAGTCATCGAACAAGCTTCTGAAGCGTAATTGCTTCAGAAGCTTGTTTTTTTCTATCGACCCTTGCCATCGTTATCATTCTTTCATGATTTCTCTCTGATGCAAGGGACAATGATGGAGAACAGTTTTTCATGTTCTTCCTCACATTTCAACTAATGATTCTTGAACGGTGAGACAGGCGTTATGAGCCGCTTCAGCGTTTTTTCGCAAACGGAACGTCGCCCTGCTTCAGGCGATGCAACAGGTGGAGGGCGTGGAGAATGCCAAATATATCAACGCATTCACAACCGCGTTGATATACTGCATAACCAAGTCTCCGACATCGCGGATTTCGATCGGAAACAGGCGGATGATGAGGACAGACACCGCGATGATGAGGAACGAACCGATCAGAGTACCGCCGAACCGCGCCTGCGGATGCCATCGAATTCTCGCTAGGCCGACGATCAACGAACCGATGGCAAACCCCAAAAACGAGCCGTACGCATAATATCCAACATAAAACGTCGGAAACAAAAAGGAAAACCACAACACCAACAAAGCGCCGCCCACATCAACCCCATACGACCGAACCACGTCTTTCCTTCCTCCCCCACCTGTCATGCGAACATCACCGTTCATCTCGCAGCTCCCCCCTAATGGATGATATGCTCAAAATCCCTTCAAAAAACATTCGCTTTTCACCTAATTTTCTCCTTCCCCTTCTACAATACAAACCGTAAGCCAGTCCACCACACAAAAGGAGGTGACGAGATTGAAGAAAGCTCGGGCAGTTTTTCTGCTCGCCCTTGTTGCCCTTGCAGGGGTCAGCCTGTTTCACGTCCTCGCTCCGCATGAAGTGATGGCGCACGGGCGGCCGGGCGCTCCGTTTGACGGCATGCCAGGCGGATTCGGTCATCACCCTCGGGAGTTCATCATGGAGCGGCGCGGTGGCTGGATGATGCCGATGTTGTTCCTAGAGCGGCTCATCCCTCTTTTGCTTGCCGCCGCCGGGGCCGTATGGCTCGCCGCGGCGCGGTCGAAGCGCTGGATCGGCTGGGTGCTCGTCGCGCTCGGGATTGCAGCGTTGCTGCCGAAATGGGTGCTGATCTTGCTCGCACTGGCCGTGGTGTACGCCTTGGGGCGGCGCCAAGGGCGCAAACCGTCCGCCGTTGAGGCGTTGATGCCAGCGACGCCATCCGTTTCCACCGATTGGCTTGATGAATGGGAAAAAACGATTCAAAAGGAGGCACAAACAAATGGGGATTTTTCGCCGAATGAAGACGATCGTTCTCGCTGAAGTGAACGAACAAATCGACCGCTGGGAAGACCCCGTCGCCATGACGAAACAATATTTGCGCGAACTTGAAAAGCAGCTCGAACGAGGGCGCCAGGCGCTCGCCCAGCAATGGGTCGCCGAGCGGCGCTATGAGACGCTCATCGCCCAAGCGGAGGCGACGATTGAAAAACGGAGCCGCCAAGCGAAACTGGCGCTCGAGCGCAACGAAGAAGCCGTCGCCAAACTCGCCTTGCGCGACAAGCTGTTGTATGAGAAAAAGCTGGAGGCGTACAAACAACAATACGACGCCATCAAAGCGAAAACGGCGGAAGTCGCCAACCGTCTAAACCAACTGCGCGAGCGGTACGACGAGCTCGCAGCTAAGCAGCTGGAGCTCGCTACCCGCGTTAACGCCGCGCAAGCGTTGAAGCAAATCGACTCGGCGCTCGCCTCCTTTTCCGCCGACGAGGCGCTGCGCGGATTCGCCCGCATGGAAGAGCGCGTCATCGCGTTAGAAGCCGAGGCAGCCGCTGCCCGATTCGGAACGAACGCCGTGTTGTCCCCTGTGCCGTTTGACGAAGAAGTCGAACGTGAACTGGCGAAATGGAAAGACGCCCAAGCGCATAACGCCTAATTTCCCCCCCTTTTGACATAGATCACCCCCTTGCCGAGTTGGCAAGGGGGATTCGTTTGTTTCGCTCCCTTGGACAAGCGGCGGCCAAAAGCACATGCAGCCCGCGACAAGCCTGAACGATGCCCGATGCCATGGTCTTGCCCCATTGATAAGCAAAATCGTTTCCTTTGTTTTTCCATCGTGCTAAAATTAATTAGAGAGACGAAAGAATACAGGAGATGACCTGCCTTGAACTGGAAACGAAGCGTCCGCATCCTTTGGCTGTGCAATTTCATGGTGTCGGCGGGAATGACGATGGTCATTCCGTTTTTGTCGCTGCTGTTGTGGGAAATGGGCGTCACCGAGCACCATTCGTTGAGCGTCTGGACCGGTCTTGTCTTTTCGGCGACGTTTTTGTCGGCGGCCATCATGGCGCCGATTTGGGGCATGTTCGCCGACAAGTACGGCCAGCGCGCCAACCTCATCCGTGCAGGGATTGGCATGGGGCTGATCACCAGCTGCATGGCGTTCGCCCATTCGCCGATGGCGCTGCTTGTTCTTCGCTTTTTGGTCGGCTTTTTTTCCGGATTCATTACCGTCTCGTTTTCGTACTTGGCGCGCGTCGTGCCAAAAGACCATAGCGGCGAGGCGCTCGGGACGCTGCAGACGGGAAGCATCGCCGGCAACATCATCGGGCCGCTCATCGGCGGCGCCTTATCCGATTGGTTCGGCTTCCGCCCGGTGTTTCTCGTGACCGGGTTTTGCATTTTGGCGACATTGCTTCCTGTCGTCTTTTGGCTCGACAAAGACCCCGTCGCGCCGCAGACGCAAGAGCGCCATGCCAGTTTCAAAGAAGTATTCGCCCATCGGCCGCTCGTCATCTTGTTTGTCGCCACCTTTCTCGTGCAAATCGCCGTTCTTGGCGTCAACTCGATGATGACGATTTTCGTCCAGTCGCTCGTCGGCGATTCTCGCAATCTCGCATTTCTATCAGGGCTCGCCTCCTCGATCACCGGAATCGCCACGATCATCGGCGCGCCGTATTTAGGCAAGCTCGGCGACCGGATCGGGCAGGAGAAAACACTGCCGATGTTGCTTCTGCTCTCCGGCCTGTTCGCCTTGCCGCAAGTATGGACGGACCATCTTTATGAATTGTACGTCTGGCGCTTCTTGCAAGGGCTTGTCGTCGGCGGGGTATGGCCTGCCCTTCAAGCGCTGATCAACGCGCAATGCCCGCGCCGCATCCAAGGCCGCGTGTTCGGCGTCACAGCCAGCTCCCGCTTTCTCGGCAACCTCGCTGGTCCGACGGCAGCGGGAGCCATCGCAGGATTCGCATCCATTTCGGCCATTTTCGCCTTGTCAGGGCTGCTCCTCATCGCCACAGGAGCTTTGGTCGGATACACCGTCCACGACCGCGCATGGCGCGAAGACATGAAAGAAAAAATCGCCGCCTGGGCGCACCGCCTTCACATCCGGCACTGACAGCGCGGCCAAGATCATAAATAAACGACCTGAGAGGAATCCCTTTCAGGCCGTTTTCGCTCATTCTCCCATCCGTCGAAGCAGCGAATACGGAATCGCCTCCCCAACCCGCCCGTTGCGCCCGGTCGTCGTCTCGGCCGTCGTGAGCGAATTCCAAATCGCTTCCTCGGTCGCCTCAATCGCCGCCTGGAACAGTTCATTCATGAGCGGCGCATCGTCGCGGACGAGCGGCGGAACGGATTGCAGCACAGAATCGGAAAAATGCGGAATCGTATAGGCATTGGAAAACGCAATGACAATATCGCCGCTCCCGTGATGGACGCAGCTTCCCGTCCGTCCGAGCCCCACCGCCGCCCGCTTCGCCAGCCGCTTCAACTGCCGCGCATCAAGCGGCGCATCAGTCGCCACGATCATCATAATCGACCCAGGCGGCACATCCCGTTCATCGAACGACGGCGGCATATACGGCACGAACCGCAACTCCTCACGCCGGCCGAAATTGCTCACGACCAGCGCCCCGACCGTATATCCCCTGCTCACGACCCGCGACGAGCTGCCAACGCCCCCTTTCCAACCGAAACACATCATCCCCGTTCCTGCCCCGACCGCTCCTTCTTCCATCTCCACCCGCGCCGCGGCAATCGCCTCTTTCGCATGCTCCTTCGTCACCGCCATCACCCGCGCTGTATTCAAATAGCTGTCATTGCATTCCCCGACGACAATGTTGACCGACCCCGTCACATCCCCAATCTCCGGCGTCGCCTCCAACATATATTCCAGCGTCCCTTGCCAAACCGCCCCGACGCTGAACGTATTCGTCAGCATAATCGGCGACTCGATCACCCCGAGCTCCTCGACTTGCACGAGCCCAGCCGTTTTCCCAAACCCGTTCAACACAAAACAAGCCGCAGGCACTTTCTCCAAAAACGAGTTGCCCCCGTGCGGCAGCACTGCCGTCACCCCTGTGCGGATCACCGTCCGTTCATCGATGTCCTCGCGAATCGTCACATGCCCCACCCTTACCCCGGGCACATCGGTGATTTGATTGCGCTCCCCTGTCGGAAGCGTGCCGATGGAAAAACCGAGATCGCGAAGCTTGCAGCGCATAACCGTTCCCCTTTCTTTCCTTTGCTTGCCCCCATCGTGAAAAAGCAAAAACAAACGCCCATCCGGAAGCAAACAAATGTTGCTCCTTCTATCCAAGTATAGCGCATCGAACAAAGCTGCCGCGAGAAAAACAGAACGAAGAAGAAGTTTTGCGCGTGGCGAGGATCAAGGGAAGATGGTGGGTCATCTCCACATTGCCAGCGAAGACAGCACAAGAGGAGAAAAGATCACCAAATTGCGTGGGTGAAAACGCGATTCAGATATGTGTGGAAGACGGGGAGTTGGATAAGTTTTAATCCCTCATAGGTACGATAAAAACAAAGAGTGTTGGCGGAAGTGGAAAAGGCATTTTCTGCGTTTCAATCCCTCATAGGTACGATAAAAACGGCGGCCACTGCGATTGGCGGAGCGCTAGGGTTTGCCGTGTTTCAATCCCTCATAGGTACGATAAAAACTCGTAAAGGAGGAAGTTGCTATGGAAAACAAAATCAGTTTCAATCCCTCATAGGTACGATAAAAACCTGCGCTCGCGTTGCATAGTCCCAATCGTTGCTGGTTTCAATCCCTCATAGGTACGATAAAAACTCCAAAACTTTCGCAACATTCATCTTCATCGGATGGAGTTTCAATCCCTCATAGGTACGATAAAAACAGCTATTGTGTTTGATCACTAGTTCTTTATACCCTACGTTTCAATCCCTCATAGGTACGATAAAAACGTTCACCATTAGGATATCACCGCCTTCCTCGGCTGGGTTTCAATCCCTCATAGGTACGATAAAAACCGATCGACGCAATTGTCTATTGTGAGACGCTGAAATTGTTTCAATCCCTCATAGGTACGATAAAAACTGGAGAAATGGAAGTGCTGTTTTAAGCGTAGCTGAATTGGTTTCAATCCCTCATAGGTACGATAAAAACAGACAGCTCTTTTATCGATTACACTCCTGCGTCCGGGGTTTCAATCCCTCATAGGTACGATAAAAACGCAAGTTATATGCGTAGTCCTTTGCACCCTTCTTAGTTTCAATCCCTCATAGGTACGATAAAAACCGCTTCCGTTATCGCTGGCAATTTATCCGGATCAATCGGTTTCAATCCCTCATAGGTACGATAAAAACAAAAGGGTTGCTTGGCTACTTGTTGAGCAAACCGGAGTTTCAATCCCTCATAGGTACGATAAAAACCAGTCTAAAAAATGCAATGTTCAGTTCTTGACTAAGTTTCAATCCCTCATAGGTACGATAAAAACGAGCTCAACGCTCTCCAGCTCGTTTTCGCTCGCTCGGTTGAGTTTCAATCCCTCATAGGTACGATAAAAACCGACACGTGACAGCGACAGCTTGTCCACGTCACCGAGTTTCAATCCCTCATAGGTACGATAAAAACAGTGCTATCGTTCCGGTATCAACGACTGGGAAGTGTGGTTTCAATCCCTCATAGGTACGATAAAAACGCCTCGGAATCCAGCAAAATATATCTCTTCCATCCTGTTTCAATCCCTCATAGGTACGATAAAAACCTCGAACGTAGAGAGATCAGTATCGATAATGAAGAAGGGTTTCAATCCCTCATAGGTACGATAAAAACATCATTTCGCGTATGGAAGTCGCGCTTTCCATTCATGTTTCAATCCCTCATAGGTACGATAAAAACTGTTGTGATGCCTCGCAACGCCATGATGATGATTCAGTTTCAATCCCTCATAGGTACGATAAAAACGATTCGATGTTTTCGAAAGCACGGCTGACATAAAGAAAATGTTTCAATCCCTCATAGGTACGATAAAAACCTTTCTATGAAGCTTTGAAACAGGAAGAGCAAGCGATGTTTCAATCCCTCATAGGTACGATAAAAACTCCAACAATGCAGATGCGAGAGCAAATCGGATATCGTGAGTTTCAATCCCTCATAGGTACGATAAAAACCGGTCGAAGCCAATGGAGACTTGGTCAAAAACTTGGCGTTTCAATCCCTCATAGGTACGATAAAAACTCCTTTCTACAAGTCGAATCGATGGGAACGAAAGCGGTTTCAATCCCTCATAGGTACGATAAAAACAAATGCGACGCGCCCAGCGAGCAGCAGAACAATTTGAGTTTCAATCCCTCATAGGTACGATAAAAACCCGCAAGCATTGTTAGACCAAGTAAAAGAAGAATTGGAGTTTCAATCCCTCATAGGTACGATAAAAACCTTGCAAGATGGGGAAGAAGATGTTCCTATCCGTTTCTGTTTCAATCCCTCATAGGTACGATAAAAACAAAAAGGAGGGATCAAAATGAACAAAAACACAGAAGGTTTCAATCCCTCATAGGTACGATAAAAACCCGCGGTAAACAGCTTTTACGGCGTATTGTGCGTGTTTCAATCCCTCATAGGTACGATAAAAACCACCAAGCGGCTATGCAAAACGAGGAATATAAAGCAGTTTCAATCCCTCATAGGTACGATAAAAACTAACTCATTCCATTTCCTCACCCTCCGTTCGTGTCGGTTTCAATCCCTCATAGGTACGATAAAAACATGAAGTACCTTCTAGAACGCGATAACTTTAATGAGTTTCAATCCCTCATAGGTGCGATAAAAACGATATTTCAGTTTTTTTTCCTGAAAAAGTGTCGTGAGTTTCAATCCCTCATAGGTACGATAAAAACAAGTCGGCGAGGTAAATATGCAATCGACTGTCATCGGTTTCAATCCCTCATAGGTACGATAAAAACCATTCCTAGAACACCAGTATCTCCTAAAGGACACAATTTGTTTCAATCCCTCATAGGTACGATAAAAACGCCCGCTCCCTGCGGCGCTCCCGCTGCCGGACGTTGGTTTCAATCCCTCATAGGTACGATAAAAACGCTTTCGCTTTGTTTGCGATTTCTGCCCGTTCTTCGTTTCAATCCCTCATAGGTACGATAAAAACGAGCTCACTTCTCTAAAGTCGGCATCGTCATTCGGAGTTTCAATCCCTCATAGGTACGATAAAAACAAATGCTTTTCCGGGAAAAGGGACTATATGCAATGATGTTTCAATCCCTCATAGGTACGATAAAAACCCAGTTCGGGAATATTACCGATCGCGGCAAGAAACGGGCGTTTCAATCCCTCATAGGTACGATAAAAACTTTGTTATGGGCGCGAGAAGTGAATGGAATTGGAGACGGTTTCAATCCCTCATAGGTACGATAAAAACACTGCTGCATTTGATGTACGGTAATAATCAACATCTTGGTTTCAATCCCTCATAGGTACGATAAAAACGGGTACTACGTTGAGTATCACATTGTATTTCGAGAGTTTCAATCCCTCATAGGTACGATAAAAACTTTTCGGTGAAAATCGGCTCGAGCGTGCGTTGTTTCAGTTTCAATCCCTCATAGGTACGATAAAAACTAGTATTGCACGCTTTACTTTGTTGGTTATTACTGTTGTGTTTCAATCCCTCATAGGTACGATAAAAACATCGTCATTGGTGGAAATTTTACGTGCCAGATGAGGGTTTCAATCCCTCATAGGTACGATAAAAACGGCCAAGACGTTGAGAAAGTCGAGACAGTCAAAAAGGGTTTCAATCCCTCATAGGTACGATAAAAACAGTTCGCTCGTCCAACACATTTCCGTTTGCATCGAGGTTTCAATCCCTCATAGGTACGATAAAAACAGAGTTCTTGCGCTGCAAACGCGACTTGGACGAGCTTATGTTTCAATCCCTCATAGGTACGATAAAAACGCGGAGTTTAATTCCGGTCACCGATTCGCTGGGAAGAAAAGTTTCAATCCCTCATAGGTACGATAAAAACAAGAGTCTAGCGCGTTGATTGTGTTCGATGAGGCGTGTTTCAATCCCTCATAGGTACGATAAAAACAGGACGATAGAAGATACTGTTGACTGGATCGAGCGTGTTTCAATCCCTCATAGGTACGATAAAAACGACGAGCAACAAGTCAGAGAACTGACCAGCCCAATTAGGTTTCAATCCCTCATAGGTACGATAAAAACCTTCATTTTTTGATAGTACGCCGCGATCGAATGCAGCGTTTCAATCCCTCATAGGTACGATAAAAACTTTATAACGCCAAGCCCTACAAAACAGGGGACCGGATGTTTCAATCCCTCATAGGTACGATAAAAACGCGGTAGCGTTTAACCGCTTCCCTAAAATCTTCCCGGCTGTTTCAATCCCTCATAGGTACGATAAAAACCGTTTGACGGAAAAATACGCAGAATTTGACCAAGGTTTCAATCCCTCATAGGTACGATAAAAACGATCCGTGCGTTTTGCGGATCGCCATTTTAACCGGGGTTTCAATCCCTCATAGGTACGATAAAAACTTTAGCCATTGGGCAGTTGACATTAGCTTGGTCATCGTTTCAATCCCTCATAGGTACGATAAAAACACCCCAAACCATGCGCATCAAATCAAGCTTTTTCCCTTTGGGTTGTTTCCAGAATATCACGTTTCAAAAATTCTGTCAATACAGTTCGGCCGTGATGGCTGTAGGATTTTTGGCGCAAAAAACATTGTCGTCGATCCCCCGGGATTTTTGCACGATTGGGGGTCGACGACAATCGCAAGACCCTCACTTTTCCTCCAACAGTTGTTGAAGTTTGTCCATTTTTTGCTTTTGCTTTTTGCTGACGGCTTTTCCCCATTCTCCGATACGTTTCCAATACGCCTGCAACGCAACGGCGGCTTGTTTGTTTTGCTGCTCGATCACCTGTTGGTAAAGGCTATCCTTGCTTCGCTGCCTATCCGTTTCGCTGTCAGTCAACCGTTCAATTTCGGCCACCAACCGTTCTTCGGGGGAGAGGAGGGCCAGCCTTGCTCGTTCTTCTTCCTCGCGTCTCTTTCGCTCCACCATTTCCTGCTCGATTTTCCGGCGCTCAAGACGGGCGCGTTCTTTTTGCACCATTGGGAGGAATTCGGTTTCCGTCACGTCGTCCACCTCAGAAAATCGACCATATCCCGAAGATGTTTTCGAACCGATCCCCCATTCCATCAACGCCTGTTTTGTGTATAACGATGCTGCCTCCAACAAACGGGCGGTTTTTTCATCGTCTCGAAAGCCATGAGCCGTTAAATAAATGTCCACCTCTGCAGCCATGACCGTCCAAAACGAAACGGGAACAGGTTTTTGATTATCTGTCGCAGCGTTTTTTCCCTCATAATACTCCTTCATATGTACAGCGAGCACATCCTTTTCCAACCGCAATCCATCGATGAGAAAGATGTCGTAAAACTGCACCTGTCCTTTATGGTCTTGTATCCCAAAAATCGCACATCCATCTTCATGCTCGCCGAGCCGTTTCTCGTCCCCTTCGCAATACGCCTCGATAAACCAATGGCGCACAAGGCCTTTCAGACTGGAGGCAGGAATGTAAGGAAGACCGTACACGGGGTGGATCGTCAATGACGTCTCGCGAACATGCCCCGCGCCCAGTCCGTGGACAATTCGGCCAGAGAGGCGGGCTTTCAGCTTCTTGACTCCCCCTGTTTGCGCCCATTCCACCATGGCCTGTTCTCGCTGCGCCCGCAGCTGCTCGCCAATCTCTTTCAGCTCGGGGAGAATCGGGGCGGATTTCAACTGTTTCGAAGGCTCCCACACTTTTTTACGGTCATTCCACCGATGCTCGATAAAATAATGGAGATGGTACGCCAAATGCCCGATCGATTTATTGGCCTTTTGCACGACTTCTAGGGTGTCCTTTGGATGAAAAAGCATGCCCTCCCCTCCTTACTCTGCCGCCTTTGCATCGTCTTTCGCCATCCCGTCGGCAAACTTGCGCATCCAATCTAGCAGCGCCATTGCTTCCATCGTCCATAACCGGTAATCAACGCTCGATAAGTTGACGACAGCCTCGACGAGTTCTTGGTTTGCCGATGAAAATTGATCCGGAAACTGTTCCCTCATCCATTTTGCGAGGGATTGATAAATCGCCTTGTATTCCTTCCCTTTTTGAAAACAAAACGCCAATGCTTGTCCGAGACCGTTGACTTGAATTAAGGACGGCATTTTTTTGACGTAAGAACGATAGTTTTCGAAGCTTCCTCTCAATCGTTCTTTTGCCTGTTTCACTTCTTGAAACGCAAATGCGGCTCTCCCGTTCTCAATCCCCACACGCTTCACGTTTGTTTCCATGGCTCCTCCTCCGTTCACACCCAAATCGTTCTCATCATTCCGCGGCCTAATGTACTGTTCCCGCCAAGCTGAAAGACGGATGGAAATTTGTTTTCATTCACAAAGTACTGTTCAATATCCGCAGCCTTCGCAAGACCGTCTATTCCGTCTCCCCGTACATCACCAATGTAGAGGAAACTGTAAAAAACCGTTTCTGGCGGAACATTTTCCTCATACCAGAGCGCACCGTTGTCAACGGTCCCTGTCTCCGGTGAAATGCGAATGCGCGCGTTAATTTCGGTCGACAATTTGACGAAATCCGTGAAATCGTCATCGGAGAGAACAACGAGTCGATCTACAAGACGCAGGCGGCAATGCTCCCCAAGGAGGGCGGCAAGTTGTTCCGCCAGCTGTTTCGCTTCAGAAGAGACGGTGACCGAAAACGCATACTCCTCCAGCACAATGCGTCCATTGACCGCCATCAACCGGTCGGAACTGACCGTGTTCGGTGCGGGCACCGGAAGAAGTTGAACTTCTTTCCCGATCGATTGCTGATGGACGCTCATCTCTTGATTCCACCGCTCAATCACAAACGGGCACGTAATCCAAGCAAATACGCCGCGAAGCGATTTAACCGGAAACAGCAAAACACGTGCATCACTCAGAGCAATGGCGCTCGCTTGTGTGACGCTTTCCTGTCCTTTGTCCGCGCCGAAAATCAGTTCAAGCTTCTTCCCATCTTCGAGCAGCGACTGTGTCATGTGATATCGAAGCGCGCCTTTGAGCGAGGAGCTTTCGATTTTTGGAAATCCTGTATGCTTCTCCCGCTGGATAGGCAAGTCGACAAACCCGATCTCGCTCCCGCTCCCCGCATGGACAGACGTAATGGCATGCATAAGAAAAGGCCGTACGATCGAATACATTACAACTCCTCCTCGCTTTCTTTTGCACTCGTGATCACCGCAAACCCAAACCCTTCCTCTGCCCCTTCATCAGTGAAATGAACACCGTCAAGGGCAGAAAAGACATGGGGCAAATCATCATCCCGCTCGATCTTCACGTAAATGACAGAACCCGCTGGAACCATCCATTTTCGCGGTTTTGGACGATGTCGGACGATGTCCCATCCTCCGTACAACTCCGGTCGTCCGATGGAAGCGGCAAGCCATGTCACCACCGCTCCGTTCGGCCATGTCCACCGATCACCGTCCATCGCAATCGGACGAGAGCCGTTGGCGAAAATCGCAGGGGACAAAAAGATAATCTTTGCCAGCCTCGTCCGCTCGATGTCTTGTTCAATCCTCTTTTTCTCGTCCGGATTCCATATACGAAGCATTTCCGGCTGCTGGCGGACAGACCACGGCCGGTTTTCCCCGCCGATCCGCGCCCACTTGACATCAGAGAAATCCGGTCCATCACCGATGTAAGCGACAAGAGACGCCCCATCTACAAAACGCCCTTTCGCCACCCGGTATAAAAGCCCCTTTTGTGCTGTTCGGCTGGACGTGTCGAGTTGAATTCCCACCTTATCTTCCCGAGCGATGAACGATGACAATGAACAAAGGGAAGAGATTGGCTTATTCTCAAGAAGCGCCTGCTTCCATTCCTCCATCGGGACGTAATAGTGCTGCGGACTTTTCGTTTTGTCACGCCGCGAAGAAGCCAGACGCCACATCGAAGCAGATGATGAAGGCTTTCGGTCTTTGACAAGCCGCAATGGATACGCTTTGAGCGATTTTTCCTCCTCTATGACTTGATAATCAAAGGGCAGGGGAAAGAACAAGACGTCTTCTTTCACCAGCGTGCAATAATGGAGACAGAACTGCCCCCGCTCAGTCGGGGTGCCCATCCATCTCCTCACCTGTTCATCACTGCCCCTCGTAAAATCGTCAAACGTGCTGTACGCATAAATGTACGCCGCCCGCAACGCGCCGTAAATCGTATTCGGGCGCGGAGGGAATATCGACTCCATCACCGTCGCCTCCCCCGCTTGCGTCGCATGATGGTTTTTAAAGAAAAACGTGTCTACCGGTGTCAAGACTAATTTTGTCATTGCCCGTTCCCCTCGCTCCGTTTGAAAAAGGTCAATATCTTTAACAGATACAAAAAGTCATAGCCGCTGCGAACCGCTTCATGCAAAGACAAAAGAACTTGCGTGTGATGGGCGATCTCTTGGGCGCTCAGATGGCTTCCCTCTTTTACAGACCGCTTAAGCAAACGCCGAAGCTCTGTCGCGAGCATGTCGCCATTCTCCCATTTAGGGCAGTGCCGCTCATGCAGCAGCGGGGCAAACGCGGAAGCGAAATGAAAAATAAAGTTCGGCGACAGGGATGTTTTCAACAGATTAATCCATTGATCCAATAATTGTGAAACCTTCTCTCCTCCAATCATCCATGGGAGAACCGCTTCCGAAATCTCGCCAGAGCGGGTGTGAAGCGCTAAAGCAAGGGCGTCCTTTCGCTGCCCCGTCTTGTCGTTGGAATACTGTTTCGCCTTTTTCTCCAACGCTCTGACAGCGTTAAGAACGAGATGGAGCGGCGACTTTTTGTGAGCGATGACCACGCCAAACGAGGCGGTCGCTCCATGACCTAATCCTTTCCATTCATCGCCAAACGCCAATCGGAGCTCCTCCGCCGCTTTCAGCACCGTCTCGGTCGGCAAGAAGGCGAGAACATCATCGCCTCCTGCATAAACAAGCTTGCCGTGGCATTGTTCTTCGACAATTTGAGGAACGACTTCTTTCGCAAATCGCGCCAACTTTTTACTCGTTTCGCTATACTCCTCTTTCCGCTCCCCGGAGAACCATTTCCCCATGTTGTCCCCATCCATCATGAGCACAGCGTAATAATCGCCCGCTCCGATCTCGAGGACAGACGGAAACGACAAAAACGAGGCGCCAAACAACTTGGAAAAATAATCGCGGGCGGCCCGTTTTCCTAAACAAATGCCGCATAAAAATTCATTGTCTTGAATCCGTCCCGCGCGGCGGTCATCTTCTTCGCCCCCAGCTCCTTGAAATTCCGCCGCCCGCCGCTTCCAAAGGTGGAGCGTTTTCCGCTTGATCTCACCGTAATGATCCGTTTCCTTCATCTCGGCAAGCCGCAACGCCTCCCTTTCCTTGCAGACGGAGCAAACAAGGCCGGATTGGGAAACAGGAATGTAATGCTTCTCATTTTTCAGCGCCCCCAACCGCCGTTCGGCGCGTTCACGCACGGTCCGGAACGAAGCGGACGGCTCATACGGTTCAGCGACCCAGTACACTTCTAAAAACGACTGCACTTGTTGTTCCACCATCATCTCCAGCCATTCATACTCTTCAGCAGTGAGATGTGGAAACACGCGTCGAATGGCTTGAAAGCAGAAGTCCAGAAACACTTGGCGAACATTGTCCTCCACTTCGCGCAGCCAGCCGCCAACCTTTTCTTCTGTTCCCTTCATCACCACCGTCACGCGGTTCGGGATCGAAGCAATGCGAAAATCCCGCGCAGATGGCGACCGCAACTCCTCCCTTGTGACGAGCGGGTATACGACTTCACAGTTGGCGTCCAATTGGTAAAACTGTTTGATCGCCTCTCGCACCAAGTGGGACAAAATATAACTTCCGCTCCAAAAATCTTCCGTTTTGCGGGCTGAAGCGATAAACGACTGCACAGGCCCGACCGTAAAAATGACGATATAGCGATTGGTCATATCCTCACCCCAACGATCTCTAAAAACCGGTTTCGATCCCGCTCATAGCGCGGCTCGCTGTAGCGCGAGCCGCCGCTTCTCACTTCCGTCACAATCGGGTGGTACCGATTCCCAATTTTTCTCACCGTGCACCATAATGGCGAAGAAAGCTTTTTGCTTCCTTGCACAAAACCGAGATTTCCATAGCGGTTCGCTTCATGCGACGCTTTTCCAAACGCCCTTGTCACTTCCGCGGCGCTTTCTTTCCCCTCCCCAATCCACACTGCGGACAACACAGGGTGCAGCGTCCGAATGTCCTCGCGGCGCGCCACGAGGCAGCCGTCCTCCGCAAAGGAAAACGCCTCCGCCACTCCGATGTGCTCAAGCACCGTACGCAAACTTTTGGCGTATTCCCCAACGTTATTCCACTGATGCCCCGTCCATTGCACAGCTCCGAACCCGCGGCGCGACCGCTGCCCGAATCCCGCCAGGTGAAGCACATACTGAAAGTGCCATTCATACGCCGGAAGCAGCTGCTCATGCCGCTTCCGCACCGAAAGCGTCACCGTCACCTCCCCACCGGCAGGAAGGGCGGGGACAGGCACAGGAGATGTGCGGTGCGGTAACATGTTTTCCCGTTTCGTTCCTTCCATCACGCCCGCCATGGATAAATGAACGGGGGATTGCTGCTTCGTCTCTCGCGTGCCGCCAAACCATTCTTCTTCTTTGGCAAGCAAATCGCGGTGGTTCGTCTCGCTTTGCAACGTCCGCCACCAGTACCGCCATACCCCGCGCAGCGACGGAATGCGAAACTCCGCCTTTGCCTTCGGATCAAACCCGTGAATGGCGGCCGGCGTCAACAGAACAAGCTGATACGGCGACTGAACAATGGCAGACGCTTCGTTCCATTTCAAACGTTCCATCATCCGCTCTCCTTTACGTTTGCATCGACTTTGCCAACATCGACATTTTCTCAAAGAATGTAAAAAGTTCCTTAAATGTCGTCTCGGCATCCGGCCAAAATTTTTCCGCTTTTAACGGCTGCGGGCGCGCCCCAGCGTGATTGATATCGTTGCGCCGCTCCTTCACCAAGCCAAACGGTTCCAAGTCGTTCCGATAAGGAGACAAGGCGTTGACCATTTGTTCGACCCGCTCCATAGAACGAACACGCCATTGGTCCTTCGGAATATTGCGCAACAAAATTTGAATGGCAGAATGAACGTCGCTCCGAATCCCCTCATTTCGCGGGTCGAACCCAAACACCCGGCAAATGGCCGTCACCCCGTTTTCCTCCAACATCGTCAACGCCGATTGAATAAGACCGTGATCCAGGCACCAACGTACAACTTTCCAGCTGTTCATAATCGGGTCATCATCAAACATCGCGTACTTTTTCTCCATGGCATCCAGCAACGGAACGAGCGGTTTGATCGCTTCCGTCGGCGACGAACGAACACGGTCGAGCTGCTGGCGAAATTTCTGCACTTCCTCATCAATTTGCAGGCTTCTGCACGTGCGGATCGCTTTCTCCGTCTGATCGAGCTGTTCCGTCAACTTGTTTAACCCCGCCACCTCCTTCCGCATCTCTTGGCTCGAAGACGGATTGCGGAACACTTCACTGTTTTCCTTCTTGGTCAGCGCCCGAATGATGGAAGCATCTCCGGTGCGTAAAAATTGGTCGACCCCGTTCGTCCAATCGAGCAACCCCGCCATGCCCGTCAAATTGACAATCGGCGCCAACCGCCGTTCTGGAGGCAGCTGTTTGACATCGGCTGGACGCCCAAGCATTTCAAACCAGCCGTAAACGATCGCGCCAATGTCCGCTTTTTTCACAAAGCGGGCGTAGTTCAACACGATGAGCGCGACAAACGGGATGGAACGGAAACTGTGGGTGATGTCAAAATAAATCGTATCCCCTTCCCGAATTTCATTCAGAATGCAGTCAAACAACCGCCAATTGGCCTGTTCATCCTGACGGCTTTCCATTTCCACGAGCTTCACATTCGCCTCAGGGGCGATGCGCTGAAAAGCGGTGGTCAAGCCCTCCAGCCGCTCCTCCCCTTTCAAGCGGTCTTGCCCATTCCGCTCCCGCGCCTCTTTCGTCGCAAACACCACCACATCCATCGGCCCATCCCCGCGAAACAACTCATACACCGCTGTCTGGATAAAACGCGTATAAGAAGACACGTTGCCCTCGTATGTGTAATAACAATATTCATAATCGCTCAATCCGAGAAATGACAACAGTACTTTTCTTCCCGCGCTCATCTCTCCATTCCCACCAACCGTCTCGTCATATCGACAAACGGCGAATTATCTTCATAAATCCCTTTCCCTTTCGACGCTTCCCGCTCATAACGATTATGGTCGAGCCATAAATAGTTGGCGTACAGCCGATCTTCCCGCTCATCATACCGGTAGGCAAGGCGAAACGCTGTTTGCCCGTTGCTGGCTCCTTTGTACAAGTGATATTTCACTTTGCGCCCATCGATCGTTTTGAAGGCTTTTTCATGATGCAACACCGCAACGTCGCCCTCTTTATGCTTCAGCTTCTTCGCCAGCTCCCGCATCTGCTGGTGCACAAACAACGACTGATGGTGATTATGCCGAAGTAGATCGGCGACTTGTTTCGATACAAGGTACGTTGTCGCAAACAAATGTTTATATTTTTCATTCTCAAGCAAAAATTGCCCAAACGCGCTTAAATACACCAACTCCTCTTCTTGATGAAACAAAAATGGATACTGAAGAACACATTGTTTTTCATGGTAGGAAAGCGAATCCACGCTGACCATATCTTTCTGGCATTTCCGCAACAAGTCGAAATGCTCATGGACAAACTGCTCGTCAATATGTATGGGCACAGGAGGAATCTCATGCAACACTTGGCCGTCCTCATGCATATAAGCCGTCGGGTAGTGCAGAAACGCCCCGACGATGTAGCCCAACGATGTCATCACTTTATACCCGCCAATCGGCGCAAAACAAGTTGTTGACGGTTCCCCGTGGGAGAGAGCATCCGCCACCTTCCACATGTATTCCCCCAATGTCTCTTGCATCCGTCTTGGATGATTCACATCCACATCCACGTACATGACGCGAACATTTGCCGCAAAGTCTTCCTCAAGCAATCTCGTCAACACGGCTTCCACAATCCGTCCTCCCACCGTGTCTGTCGCAATGAGGACAACCGTCGGCCTCTCCGCCAATTTCCCTTGTCGACGAAGTTCATAAATCATCGAATACTCCGCCGACACACGGTTGGGATCCCGGGCGGCCTCATGAGCAAACTGCCTGGCATGACGAATCCATTCGTCAATTTTTCGTTGTTTTTCCTCATTGATGTTGGCCGCGCTCAACCAAGGACGAATCTCCCCCATGATTTCATCCCGATTCATCGAGAAAACGTTCCTGTTTCCTGTCAACAGCGACACACCACACGTTACAACAATATGCTGGTACAACCGCCCTTCCCCTCCATATTTCTTTCATCTTGGGAAAATATAGCTATGTTTATATCAATTATATCCTATTTTTCAAGTATAGAGGGAGATATTTTTCAACAATTCCAAACATTTTACCGCTGAAGAGACGGGTGAAAAACGAATTTTCCACCCAACTCCGCGAAGGCGAATGGAAAATAACAAGGCCCCTCGAAAGTAAAAGAGCGTCTCTTCCAACTGGTTTTTCCGCTGCTCCCGTTACGCAAAACTTACAAAACTCTACAAGAGACTTGCAGAAGTTTTCGTTTGCTTCCTTGTTCATCGCGTCCGATTTCGCCGAAGCTACTCTCGTTTGGTTGACGCTCCGAAGGCTTCACTTCCCGTGTAACTCACGGTACCCGTCACTATGCAGGATATCTCGAAAGATTGATGCTTGCATTTAAACCTCGGCTTTCTTGCTTGCCCCTTAAAGAACTTCTTGTATGCCTCGCAAGCATCCTTAATGGCTTGTTTGGTGATGTTGTTGGAATACTGATATAGCCATTGATAATTTGGATCGTTTTGTTTTAAAGCCGTCAGCCTTTTTCGCAACTCCCCATCCTTGATGAATGTGCCGCCCTTTTTGTAGTTGGCTTCTTGTTGTTCAAGCGCCCAATTGTATGCCCAACGAGCCACACCAGCGGAGCCAAATAATGCGGTCTTTTGCTTGTTGTTTGGCTCTAGCCTAACTTTGATGGACCGAATCATCCTCAAGCCACTCCCTTATCATCTTCTTGACTCGGTTGGCTCTTTTCCCTTGAAGTTTACAACTGAAAACGGTAATAATTTGGACTAAATCCTCGACCAGCTCTTGTTCTTCTGTTTTTTCTGTTTGGTCAATGATTTCAATTTCTGTCCCATAACGTTGACAGATTTGTTCAATCAGTTCAAACCCAAAACGAACGAATCGGTCTTTATACAAAACAACAATTTTTTCCACTTCATGATTACAAACCATGTCGATTAGGCGGCTTAATCCCTTTTTCGTGTAGTTGATTCCACTTCCAATATCTTCGATGATTTCAAACGAATACCCTTTTGCAATCATATACGTGCGTACTGCTTCAACTTGCCGTTCCAACTCATCTTTTTGTTTCCGACTCGATACTCGACAATAACCAACGACTTTTTTAGGAGGAGTTGCCTTTTTGATCCCAAGTATTTGATGAAGCTGTTCTTCTGAATAATAGCGAAATCCTGACGGTGCAACATAAGCAGGCTTTAAAACATTATTTTTATCCCAATTTCGCAAAGTTTGCTGACTTTTTCCGATAAGTTTTGCAAATTCGCCAATACTATAATACTTCACAACAATCAACTCCCTACATAAATAACACCTCACATTTCGCACCCTAACAAGGTCAAAACAAAGGATTTTTTATTTAGTTTTTCAGAATAACTTTTTGACCAACACAACGAGCGATGGCTATCCTTT